>CAITHQ010000084.1 GCA_903892305.1 uncultured Alphaproteobacteria bacterium | reverse complement strand
GATGGGAAACCCGAGACCTTTGGCGATTGGATCGACCTGAGATCCCGTCTGAAGCGGGCGAATTATGACCGGGTCTACGACCTGCAAACCTCATCAGCCTCGGCGCGGATTTTCCACCTACTTGCGCCCTTTCCGCCCCCATGGTCCGGAATTGCCTTTGGGTGCAGCCTGCCCCACCGCAATAAGAACCGAAATTTTATGCACACACTCGAGCGTCAGGCCGACCAGCTTAAGGAAGCTGGCATTTGGCCCGACGCGCCCACCGAGCCAGGGGCAGCACCAAGCCCAGATCTCAGTTGGGTTGCTGAACGGACCGCACGACCGCGTGGCCCGGACGGCACCGGAGCACCTCGTCCCTATGTCATGCTGATTCCCGGCGGATCGGCACACCGGCTGGACAAGCGCTGGCCTGTGACAAAGTTTGGTGAGCTGGCGCGTGCCTTTTACGCGGGCGGCTATGATGTGATCATTATTGGAGGCCCGCAGGAAAGTACCATCGGTCGGCAAATCCAGCGCATGGAGATGAAGGCCCGAGACTTGACGGGAAGAACCGACTTTGCCGGCATAGCCGCAATGGGCGCAAAGGCTGCCCTGATCGTTGGAAATGACACAGGCCCCCTGCACTTGGCCGCTGCCGCGGGTGCCCCCACCATCGTGCTATTCTCAAAAGCCTCGGACCCCATGTTATCTGCGCCGAGAGGCCATGTGGTCGCCCTCCAATCATCGTCCTTGGAGGATTTATCTGTGGCCGCAGTCGCACAGGCTGCGAATGCATTGATCGCAGGCGCAGCAGCGACTTGATCCCATGGCGAGGTAGGATCATATACACCATGCAATGGTGTGCACCACGCGCCCGCCAACTCATGCCTGTTTCAATAGCTCACGGAGCAAAAGCCTATTCGCCGCCCCATGCAGGCGCCGCCCGTTAAAGACGGTCCGCGCATCAATGAAGACATTCGCGTTCCCCGAGTCCTGCTGATCGATCAGCACGGTGAAAAGCAAGGCGTCATGCCGACATCATCAGCCCTCGAGGCCGCCGCCGAGGCTGGCCTGGATCTGGTGGAGATCGTGCCCAACGCCGATCCGCCGGTCTGCAAGATCCTGGACTATGGAAAGTTCAAGTTCCAGGAACAGAAAAAGAAGAACGAGGCGCGCAAGCGGCAGAAGGTCGTCGAGATCAAAGAGATCAAACTGCGACCCAATATCGACACCCACGATTATGAAGTGAAGGCGCGATCCATGCATCGCTTCTTCGAAGAAGGCGACAAGGTGAAGGTCACCCTACGCTTTAGGGGTCGGGAACTTGCCCACCCGGAGCTGGGCATGAAGCTGCTCCAGCAGGTCAAGGCTGACTTTGAGCCCGTGGCCAAGGTTGAGTACGAGCCCCGAATGGAAGGCCGCCAGATGATCATGATCCTGGCCCCGAAATAGCCGACTGGCGAGGTTTCTAGACAGATAAGAAGGCGGTCGAGGGCAACCCGGCCGCCTTTTTTCTTGGCCAAGCGACGCGATGAACTCAGCAAATGACGAATGTCAAAAATGGTGAAAAAAGGACTCGCGACCATGACGATCCGGTGACAGACTGCGATCCATAACAGCAGAAAACTGCGTCAAAAAGTAGAACAGGGAGCGAAACAAACAATGTCTAAGCTAAGATTCTATTGCGGAGTGTCAGCAGCAGCAGTCGCACTTGCAGCGCTGGCGTCGACGTCGGCCTGGGCGGCTGATGACACGACGAAACCCACCACCGTCGAAGAAGTTGTGGTAACGGGTTCGCTGATCGCTGGCACCCCCAAGACCACGGCCATTCCGATTGCCGTTATCGGCCAGGAAGAGCTTGAAAAGCGCGGGTCACCCTCCGTTCTTGACGTGATCAAGTCCCTGCCAATCATCGGCCCGGTTCTTGGCGACTCCAACCAGTTTTCCACGGCCTCCCAGGGCCGCAACGGCGGCGGTACCTTCAATCTACGCGGCCTGGGTGCCCAGCGCACCCTCGTCCTTCTGAACGGCAAGCGCTTCACCGGCTATACCTCTGATACTAACCTTCTTCCCCAGGCCGCCATCGGCCGTGTTGAAGTCCTTAAGGACGGCGCGGCGGCAACCTACGGCTCTGACGCCATTGCCGGCGTGGCCAATGTCATCACCCGCAAGAATTTCAGTGGTCTGGAACTGGCAGCGGACTTCCGCCAGGTGAAAGGCTCCAGCGGCGACTATACCGGCAGCGCCCTCTATGGCTGGGTCGGTGATACGTCGAACCTGATGCTGAGCCTGGGTTATCAGCATCGCTCCGAGCTGAGCAACACCGAGCGCAGCTGGGTCCTACAGCCATACCTATCCAATCCCTCCGGCTGGTCCGTCCTCGGCAATCCAGGTGCCTGGACCATGAAGAATGGCGTTGGCGGCACCGGCACGACCGTTGGCTTCTCCGTTGACGCAAACTGCGCTGCCGTCGGCGGCACAGCAACCTTCACCGGTACGACCCCGGCCTGCTATTTCAGCTATCTGCCCTTCGACAATCTCGTCGAGGAGCAGGACCAGTATCAGGTCTATGGCGAGTTCAATTCCAATGTCGGTGATACTGGAAAGTTCCACGTTGAGGCCCTGTATTCGCAGACCAGCCAGCCTGATTACCGGTTCTCGCCGGGCTATCCGCCGACCTCAGGCCCCAGCGGACCGGGCAGTGTCAACGTGTTCAGCGTCGCTGGAACCAATCCAGGCTTCAACACCTTCCTGACCCAGACCGGCAACAGCGCCCTCATCGGCGTTGCCAAGAGCGCGACAGCAACACTGTGGCGCCCCCTTGGCAATGGAGGCAACAACTCCACGGGCGGCCTAGGCGGTCAGAGCGGCAGCCGCAAGTATGAGGAACTGCATCTCTCCGCAGACATTAAGGGCGAGACCGGGATCCTCGGCGCCAATTACGACGTCAGTGCCACCTATATTGCGGAATGGCAGGACCAACAGACCACAGACATCCTGATTGACCGCCTGCAGAACGCCCTGAACGGTCTGGGTGGCGCCGCTTGTACCGGCACCACCCCAGGAGCCAATGGGTGTCAGTATTTCAACCCCTTCTCCAATGCCTATGCGAGCAACCCAGCCAGGGGCCTGACCAATCCTGGCTATGTCTCTGCTAATGCCAATGACCCCAAGCTGGTCGCCTGGCTGTTTGACCGCCAGAAATACCGTGCCCAGCAGGACACCTTCGTGGTGGATGCCGTCCTGAGCGGAAAATCAGGCATTGCCCTCCCCGGTGGCAACATCGGATGGGCGGCTGGTGCCCAATTCCGGAAGGTGACCTTCCTTCAGGAAATCGACAGCCCTTACTACAATGCACTGATCACCCCCTGCCCTGTGGTCGGAAGTAATACCTGCACCTTCAAAACTGGACCCTATATCTTCCTGGGTCAGAACATTCCGCTTCGCCTCGAGCAAAGCGTCTATGCGGTCTTCGGCGAACTTAACCTGCCGGTGACCGACAGCCTGAATGCCCAGCTCTCCCTGCGCTATGAGGATTACGGCGGACAGACTGGCTCCACCACCAACCCGCAGTTCCGGGCCAAGTGGCAGGCCACTGACTGGTTCGCCGTTCGCGGATCGGTTGGAACCTCCTTCCGGGGCCCGACGGCGGGCAATGTTGCGCCGACCGGCTCAACAGGTCTCTCTGGGATCACCGCAGCTGGCAATAACTTCAAGTCCGTGGATTTCTTCGGCAATCCGTCAATCGGACCTGAAACGGCCCTGACCTATAGCTTCGGTGGGATCATCCAGACCTCAAACCTGACTGCCACGGTGGATTACTGGTCGATCAAACTCGACAACCAGATCACCACCGTGCCGGCCAATGTTGTGGCAACCGCAGTTGCTGGCGTCGGCAACGGCAGCCAGGCCGTCAACTGCAGCAGCGGGCTTCGTTATCTCCTGACCTTCAACAACAATAACGCCTGTACCCAGGGCGTTACGGTGGGCAATGACATTGCCCGCATCCGGTCCGACACCACCAATGGTCCTACGGTCGAGACCAAGGGTATCGATGCCGACATCAACTACCACTTCGATGACATCCTCGACGGTGGCGTCGATGTCGGAGCCAATGTCAGCTATGTCCTCGCCTACAAGCAGGCTGCATTCTCCTACGGTGGCGTTGCGGTGTCTGCGGCCTATGACGCCGTGGGCTTCACCAACTATGACCGTCTACCAGGGACAATCCCGAAATGGCGCGGCCAATTCTATGCCGATTACAACCGCGGCAATCACAACCTGCGTTGGACAATCAATTATGTCGATGGTGCCACCGACAACCGCGGCCCAACTACGGTTCAGACTGGTGCATCTTCCAACTGCAACGTCGCTAACGCTAAGGCTGGAACGGCGACGAACTGCCAGCTGACGACCCTAGGCCTGGAACTGGGGGCTTTTGTCTCCCACGACCTGACCTACCGACTGCTGCTGCCCAACGACATGACCCTGACGGCGTCCGTGCTGAACGCTCTTGATGAGGAGCCCGCAAAGGCCCGTATCGAGTACAGCTACGACCCCTTCATCGGCAATCCATTGGGCCGGACCTTCAAGCTGGGTCTGAAGAAGAAATTCTAAGGACGTCATCGGCGGATACACGCCAGTCCTAAAAAACTTGAGCGGTCGTCTCCGGGCGGCCGCTCTTTTTTGTAGGTGGTCACGGCCTTGCTCCTTAAAGCCTAGGGGCCTATCACCCGCCCATGACCATCAACCCCTCATCAGAAACCCCCGCGCCCCGGTTTGCCGCGGCCTCGCTGATTGCGGTGATCTTCATCAATATGCTGGGCTTTGGGATCATTGTTCCCCTGCTGCCCTTCTACGCAAAGTCCTTCAATGCGGCGCCTTGGCAGATCGGCCTGATCTTCGGGGCCTATTCCGTCGGCGCGTTTTTCGGCGAACCCTTCTGGGGGCGACTGTCGGATCGGTATGGCCGAAAGCCCCTGCTGATCTCGACCATTACCGGCAATTGCCTGTGCTATCTGGCCCTGGCCTTTGCACCCAATATTTGGGTGGCCTTTTTCATCCGACTGATTGGCGGCTTGGCGGCTGGCAATGGGGCAGTGGTTCAGGGCTATATCGCTGATGTAACGCCGCCCGAAAAGCGCGCGCGGCAAATGTCCTATCAGGGCGCGGCCTGGAATGTTGGTCTGATCATTGGTCCGTCCGTCGGAGGATTTTTCGCACATACCGGCATGGGCCCTGCCGGTTTCCGCATTCCGCTGTTCATTGCCTCTGGTCTGGCAGCCTTGTGCGTCATCGCCATCACCATCGTCATTAAAGAAAGCCGAGTCCGCGACACTGGCATCAGCCATCGTCCCAGCCGCTGGTCGGCCGTTGGCGAGGTGGCCCGCCACCCCGTCATCGGCCGTATGATGCTGCTGACCTTCCTGGTCGGCTTTGCCTTCACCGGTATTGAATCTCAATTTGGCCTGTGGTCGCAGGCTAGGTTTGACTGGGGCCCGCGCAATATCGCCGTCTGCTTTGCCTTTACCGGCGTTACAGCCTTTTTCACCCAGACCCTGCTGACCGGCCGGTTGTCAGAGCGTTATGGGGAAGGTGCCATGCTGGCGACGGGCATGGCCCTTACGGCAATAGCCGCTGCCCTTCAGGTCTTCTCAGTCAATGGCTATATGACCATAGCCCTGATGTGCGTCACAGCCGCCGGCCAGTCCGTCGCCTTCCCCAATGTAGGTGCCATAATCTCCAGGACGGTGGACCCCCACAGGCAGGGCCAGATCCTTGGTCTCAATAACGCTGCTGGAGCCCTGGCCAGAGTCGTCGGGCCGATCTTTGCTGGGCTAATGGTTCCAGTTGTGCGGGACGGCCCCTTCATCCTGGGTGCCATGGTGGTGGCTCCGGCCATTTTGCTTGCCTTGTCCGCCACGAGACGCGCCACAGCGCGCCCTGATCCCTATGCCGAGCAGAGTTCCTAAAAGACTCCCAAGCCTTGCATTGCCCCTAGCTTTCGCGTAACAGCCTGCCCCTTCGGAACTGTCTGGCCCAAAGGCATGCCAGGGCGGTTCATCAATACACCAGAGGACGGGGTCGCAAGATTCCGACGTGAAATGCCCAAACTGAAGACTAAATCAGGCGCCAAAAAGCGCTTCAAGATCACGGCTACGGGTAAGCTCAAGGCCGGTGTGGCCGGCAAGCGCCACCGCCTGATCAGCCACTCCGCAAAATATATCCGCCAAAACCGCGGCACGAAGGTGATGAGCGAGTCTGATAAAAAGACCATCCGCACCTACCTGCCCTACGGCCTTTGATCGGAGACCTGACACATGGCACGCGTAAAACGGGGCGTTACCGCCCACGCTAAGCACAAGAAGGTTCTAGAGCAGGCCAAGGGTTTCTATGGCCGCCGCAAGAACACCATCCGCACGGCCAAGGCCGCCGTGGATAAGGCCGGACAGTACGCCTACCGCGACCGCAAGGTCCGTAAGCGTAACTTCCGTTCCCTCTGGATTCAGCGGATCAACGCCGCTGCACGCCTTGAGGGCATGACCTATGCCCGATTTATTCACGGCCTGGATCTGGCCGGGATCGAAATCGACCGCAAAGTCCTTTCGGACATCGCGGGCGCTGATCCGGTTGGCTTCAAAGCCATTGCCGACAAGGTTCGCGCCGCGCTGGGTTAAAGGCTTCGAAGTCCTATGACTTCCTAAGCTGACAAAAGCCCTTCGGCGGAACCGCCGGGGGGCTTTTTGCTGTCCTCTTCCCGCCCCTCGTCCATGCCTCTATGAACGCAGCATCATGATCGAAAAACTTCAAGCCGACATCACCGCCGCCATTGCTGCGGCTACAGATGCCCAAGCCCTGGATGCCGTGCGCGTCTCTGCTCTGGGTAAGTCAGGTTCTATTTCAGAGTTGCTCAAGTCTTTGGGCGGCATGAGCCCCGACGACCGGAAGGTCCAGGGCCCGCTGATCAACGGCCTGCGCGATAAGGTTCAGGCGGCCCTCGCGGCCCGCAAGGCAGACCTAGACGCCGCTGAACTCAACGCCAAACTGAATGCTGAGCGGGTAGATCTTTCCCTGCCCACCCCGCCCCGCCGCAAGGGCTCAGTCCATCCCACCATGCAGGTCATGGATGAGATGATCGCCGTCTTCGCCGACATGGGCTTTGCTGTGGCCGAGGGGCCGGACATCGAGACTGACTTCAATAATTTTACGGCGCTCAACTTCCCGCTTAAGCACCCAGCCCGGGAAATGCACGACACCTTCTTCCTGCGGGAAGATGCCAATGGCGAGCGCAAGGTCCTGCGCACCCATACCAGCCCCGTGCAGGTGCGGGTGATGAACCGAGGTGCCAACGAGTCGCTCCCCAACTGGGTCGCCAAGGGCCAGGAGCCGCCCATCCGGGTCATTGTGCCAGGTCGCACCTTCCGTAAGGATTCCGACCAGACCCACACGCCGATGTTCCACCAGATCGAGGGTCTGGTGATCGATAAAGGCATTCACATGGGTCACCTGAAATGGACCCTAGAAACCTTCATCGCCAAATATTTCGAGACCAGCGACGTGGTCACCCGGTTCCGGCCCCACCACTTCCCCTTCACCGAACCCAGCGCAGAAATGGATGTCCGCTGCGACCGGTCTGGGGGCGAGGTCAAGATTGGCCAGGGGGATGACTGGCTGGAAATTTTGGGCTGCGGCATGGTCCACCCCAATGTCCTGCGCAATTGCGGGCTCGATCCGGATATCTGGCAGGGCTTTGCCTTCGGCTGCGGTGTCGATCGTCTTGGGGTGCTGAAATACGGCATGCCCGACCTGCGCGACATGTTTGCCAGCGATGTGCGCTGGCTGGCGCACTACGGCTTCTCGGCCCATGCGGCCCCCAATCCCGCCACTGGCCTGAGCTGAGGATCTACCATGAAGTTCACCCTCTCCTGGCTTAAGGAACACCTCGACACCACCGCCACTGCCGATCAGGTGGTGGAGGCCATGACCATGGCCGGCCTCGAGGTGGAGCACGTCGAAAACCCCGCCGCCAAGCTGGCTGCCTTCTCCGTTGCCAAGATTGTTGAGGCCGTCCAGCACCCCAATGCTGACCGGCTGCGAGTCTGTCAGGTGGATACCATCGACGGGCGTAAGGAAATCGTCTGCGGTGCGCCCAATGCCCGACCTGGCCTGACCACCATATACGCGCCGCTGGGGGCCTACGTGCCTGGCTCTGGCGTGACCCTGGAAGCAAGGCCGGTGCGCGGGGTGGTGTCCAACGGCATGCTCTGCTCGGCTGCCGAGCTTGAGACAGCCTCGGAGTCCGACGGCATACTTGAGCTGGACGCAGGGCTGGCGGTCGGTACCCCAGCGGCCGATGCCTTGGGCCTGGAAGCCGTAGTCGATTTCGAAGTCACCCCCAACCGCCCTGACTGGCTGGGCGTTAATGGCATTGCTCGGGATCTGGCCGCCGCAGGTCTCGGCGATTTGAAGACCGCAGCACCGGAACCAGTTCCTGGCAAGTTCCCCAATTCCATCGCGATCAAGCTCGATGAGTCTGGTGCCTGCCTGGCCTTTTCTGGCCGCCTAATCCGCGGTGTTAAGAACGGCCCATCCCCAGCCTGGCTGCAGCGCAAGCTGATCTCCATTGGCCTGCGCCCGATCAGTGCCCTGGTGGATATCACCAATCTGATCACCTATGACCGCGCGCGGCCCCTACACGTTTATGACGCCGCCAAGCTGTCGGGCGGGGTGCTGGAAGCCCGCCTCGGCTGCAACGGAGAGTCTGTCCTGGCCCTGGACAGCAAGACTTATGCGATTACCCCTGACATCTGCGTCATCGCTGACGGGTCCGGTGCCATCGGCCTGGGCGGCGTCATTGGCGGGGAGTCCACGGGATGTTCCGATGAGACCACCGATGTCTTTGTTGAAAGCGCCTATTTCGACCCGATCCGCACCGCCCAGACCGGCAGAACCCTGTCCCTGAACTCTGACGCGCAATACCGCTTCGCAAGAGGCGTTGATCCTCAGGGCCTGTTGCCTGGTTTGGAACAGGCCACCCGGTTGATCCTCGACATCTGCGGCGGCGAGCCGTCTGAGGTGACCCTGATCGGCCAGGCACCTGCTAATCCCCCGGCCATCACCTTCGACCGCGCCTATGTGAAGCACCTCTCAGGCCTTGATATCCCGGCCTCGCGGACCGACGAAATCCTGACCAAGCTCGGCTTTGCGATTGCCGGTGATCAGGTCACCCCGCCCTCATGGCGAAGGGATGCTGAAGGTCCTGCTGATCTGGTGGAAGAGGTGGCGCGGATCCAAGGCTATGACGCCCTGCCTGCCACGGCCCTGCCAGAGGTTCCTGCCAAGGCTGGCGGCGTGCTGACAATTCGTCAGGGCCGGGTCCGCACGGCCCGGCGCGCCCTGGCGGCCAGGGGCTATGCGGAGACTATCACCTGGAGTTTCCTAAAACAGGCCACCGCAGCCCATTTCGGGGGGGGAGCCCCAGAACTGGTCCTGACCAATCCGATCGCTTCGGATCTGGACTGCATGCGCCCGTCCATCCTGCCCAACCTGATCGAGGCAGCGGGGCGCAATGCCCGGCGCGGCTTTGCCGACCTAGCCCTTTTTGAGATCGGTCCCTTCTATAAAGGTGATCAACCCAGCGACCAGATCACGGCGATTTCAGGTCTCGTTGCGCCGCACCCAGCCCGCAGCTGGGCAGGCACCGGCAGCGATCCCTTGTTTGACCTCAAGGGAGACCTGATGGACCTGCTGGAAGAGCTGGGCGCGCCCAATCTTCAGGTCGTTCAGGGGGCCAATTCAGCCTGGTGGCATCCTGGACGTTCGGCACGTCTGCAGCTTGGTCCGAAGACCGTGATCGCGGAGTTTGGCGAAGTCCATCCGGCGACGCTCAAATTGCTGGATGTGGATGGCCCCATGCTTGGCTTCGAGATCAATCTCGATGTCCTGCCTGAACCGAAGCGCAAGTCGACAAAGACCAAGTCCGCCTTCTCGCCCTCCACCCTTATGCCCCTATCACGGGACTTCGCTTTCCTGGTGGACGACGCCGTCCCCGCAGGAGATCTGGTGCGGCCACTGCTCGGCGCAGATAAGGCGCTGATCACAGACGTCCGCGTCTTTGATGTCTATAGAGGTCCGGGCGTTCCAGAGGGCCAGAAGTCGGTGGCCCTTGAAGTGCTGATCCAGCCCTCGGAAAAGACACTGACAGATGCCGAAATCGAGGCCCTAAGCGGTCGCATTGTTGCGGCGGCGGCGAAGGCCGTTGGCGCAAAGTTGCGCAGTTAGATCGGACGACTTGAACTCATGACGCCAAGCGGTAACCTTGGCGTCATGAGCACACGCGAACCAAAGCCCCCCGCCCGCCCCAAGCCCCTTGCCGAAAGGTGGCTAGAGACCGGTTTATTCCGTGCCCGATGGCTGATGGCACCCTTTTATGTGGGGTTGGCAGCCGCCCTCGCTGGCCTGCTCTACGTCTTTATCCGCGATGCGATCCACGAGTTCGGCCAGCTCAATACTATGAGACCAGATGACGCCATCCTTATGGCGCTGTCGCTGATCGACCTGTCCCTGGCAGGCAATCTCCTGCTGATCGTGATTTTTTCAGGTTATGAGAATTTCGTGTCCAAGATCGATACCGGGTCAGATGACGACCGGCTCGAATGGCTGGGCACAGTGGATTTCTCGGGCCTGAAGATGAAGCTCATCGCTTCCATCGTGGCGATTTCGGCCATCGCCCTGCTGAAATCCTTCATGCACCTGGCCGAGGGCGACGCCATCGACAATATTCACCTGACCTGGCTGGTGATTATCCACCTCACCTTTGTGATCTCAGGCGTCATGATGGCCCTGATGGACTGGCTGTCCTCAAAGACCAGCAAGCACTGAGGTCAGAGGGGCACCCAGTGCCGCTTGCGGCTGTAGGATAGATAGCCAATATTCGCCCCCAGGCGTAGGCCAACCCCTGCCCGGATCGGTGCCAGGGTGATGTCGTCGGCGCGCTGATAGTTCACGCCCAGCCCACCTACCAGATAGGCAGAGCCTTCGACCCCGGGGAACCGCTGGAACAGCAGGTCCGGCTGCCAGAGACCATAGCATAGGGTGAAGACGCGGCTAGCATTGCCGCCCATGTCCCAACCCACCGACGGTCCCTGCCAATAGACCGGGATCGGCTGCTGGTTCTTAAGATAGAGGAGGCCCTTACCGTAGCGGGCACCCACGCCCACAGCACCTGAGGCTTCCTGTCCGGCGATATAGGCGCTGGGTCTGCCATTTTCCTTGAAGAGTCGCTCAACCACCCCGCCTGCGGCTTCCGCCGTCACGCCCAGGAAGTCTGAAACGCCATTGGCGATTTCATCGCTGGTGAAGGTCTCACCCTTCTTCGTGGCCGCATAGTCAGGCTTGGTCTGTGGTGGGGGCGGGCCTTCGCCAGAGGTTTGCGCCCGGGCGACGCTCGCAGCGCCAAGGGCGAAAAGGCCAGAAACAACCAGTTTGCGACGATCCATAGAATGGCTCCTCTCAAGATTTCAACGTTATGACACGCCGTTGAGTCTGGAATGGGGCGGACCGCTTAATTTCAAATTAACCACGATTTTTGCAAAGGCCGTGCACTCAGCGCAGCAGAAGTCTCGCGAAACCTGCGCAATGTGCTAAAGCCCGAGCAACATGACGACGCCCCTCTCCCATATCCGCAATTTCTCCATCGTGGCCCATATCGACCACGGTAAGTCGACCCTGTCTGATCGCCTGATCCAGGAGACCGGCGGCCTGACCAAGCGCGAGATGACCGAGCAGGTCCTCGACAATATGGACATTGAGCGGGAGCGCGGCATCACCATCAAGGCCCAGACCGTCCGACTGGACTACAAGGCCCGGGACGGCGAGACCTATGTCTTGAACCTGATGGATACCCCCGGTCACGTGGACTTCGCCTATGAGGTCAGCCGGTCCCTGGCCGCCTGTGAGGGCTCCATCTTGGTGGTGGACTCCAGCCAGGGGGTCGAGGCCCAGACCCTGGCCAATGTCTATCAGGCCATAGACAACAATCACGAGATCGTGCCGGTTCTCAACAAGATCGACCTGCCTGCCGCCGAGCCTGAGCGGGTGCGCCAGCAGATCGAGGATGTCATCGGCCTCGATGCCTCAGATGCGGTCCTGTGTTCGGCCAAGACCGGTGAAGGCATTGCCGAGGTTCTGGAAGCCGTAGTGACCCGCCTGCCCCCGCCCAAGGGGGATGCTGCTGCGCCGCTCAAGGCCCTGCTGGTGGACGCTTGGTACGACCCCTATCTCGGCGTGGTCGTCCTGGTCCGGGTGATTGACGGGGTGCTGAAGTCGGGCATGAAGGTCAAAATGATGAATGCCGGCGCCAGCCACCAGGTGGACCGGATCGGTGTCTTCACACCCAAACAGACCGAGGTCGCAGAGCTCGGTCCCGGCGAAATTGGCTATATCACCGCCCAGATCAAACAGGTGGCAGATGCCGCGGTCGGCGACACCATCACCGAGGAAAAGCGTCCCACCGAATCGGCTCTGACTGGCTTCCGAGTTGCTCAGTCCGTGGTTTTCTGTGGTCTCTTCCCAGTGGATGCCGCTGACTTCGAGGATCTGCGCGCCGCCATCGGTCGTCTTCGCCTCAACGATGCTAGCTTCACCTATGAGATGGAGACCAGCGCGGCCCTGGGCTTTGGCTTCCGCTGCGGCTTCCTTGGTCTCTTGCATCTGGAAATCATCCAAGAGCGCCTCAGCCGCGAATTCGACCTCGACCTGATCGCCACGGCCCCCAGCGTCATCTACAAGATCGGCCTGACCGACGGCTCAGAAGTGGAACTGCACAATCCGGCTGACATGCCCGATCCGGTCAAGATCGCTACCATTGCCGAACCTTGGATCAAGGCCACCATCCTGACCCCCGACGAATATCTCGGCTCGGTGATCAAGCTCTGCCAGGACCGCCGCGGCGAGCAGAGGGAGCTCTCCTATGTCGGGTCCCGGGCCCTGGTGGTCTATGACCTGCCGCTCAATGAAGTGGTGTTCGACTTCTATGACCGGCTGAAGAGCGTGTCGAAGGGCTATGCCTCCTTCGACTATGCCATCGAAGGTTACCGGGTCGGCGATCTGGTAAAGATGCAGATCCTGGTCAATGCCGAGCCCGTCGACGCCCTGTCCATGTTGGTCCACCGCGACCGCGCCGAGGCCCGGGGCCGGGGCATGGTCGAGAAGATGAAGGACCTGATCAGCCCGCACATGTTCCAGATCCCGCTGCAGGCGGCGATCGGCGGCCGGATCATCGCCCGGGAAACCATCCGCGCCCTGCGCAAGGACGTGACGGCGAAGTGCTATGGCGGTGATGCCAGCCGCAAACGCAAGCTGCTGGACAAGCAGAAGGCCGGCAAGAAGCGCATGCGCCAGTTCGGCAAGGTGGAGATCCCGCAGGAAGCCTTCATCGCCGCCCTGAAGATGGACGCTGACTAGCGACGGCCGGAGCCATCATGAGACTGCAACGCCTCGCCGTTCTCGTTCATAAGTGGCTGACTCTGCTGGTCGGGATCCAGATCCTGTTCTGGGTCGCAAGCGGCCTGTTTTTCACACTCTTTCCGATGGAGAAAATCCGCAGTGAGGACCTGATACGGCCCACTGCCGCGGAAGCGCCGGACCTAGCCGCCGTGGGATCTCTCGGTCGCCTGCGTGACGCCACTGGTCGCGCGCCCATCAAGGTCACGATCGAGCGCCGGGTCGGAACCGACGTGATCCTGGCTAACTTTGCTGAAGGTCCGCCAATCCTATTTGAAGCCGGGACCCTTCGGAAACTCTCGCCCCTGGACGGACCAGCCGCCGCCAGAATTGCCCAGGATCACGTAACCCTGAACGATCCGCCGGTCGGGGTCCAGCGCATCACGGGGGAAAGCGCCGAGTACAAGGGCACCCTGCCGGCCTGGCGGGTCCAGTTCGGGAAAGGCGGACTCTCAGTCTATGTTTCCCAAGACACCGGCATTGTCACCGCCCGGCGATCAAACCTCTGGCGAGCCTATGACACCCTGTGGGCGCTTCACATCATGGACTGGCGCGACCATGAGAATTTCAATCACCCACTGATCATCTTCACCGCGGGCGTGACGCTCATCTCCGTCATTGCAGGGCTTGTGCTCCTGCCCTTCCGCATCCGTTTTCGCGGGCTTGGACGCTCCAGCAGTCCAGCAGCCTAGATTCGCATACTAAGGTGCCAGCCAGATCGCCGAACCGCCTAAGGCGTCCGGTTTGGCGAGGTTCTTATCCAGCTCGGTCTTGGGACCGGTCTTCACGACATGCTGGAATAACTGATACCCCCGATGGGACACCTCTGTGATCTTGCCATCAGCCCGCCAGTAGTGCTGGGTCGCTAGGTTGAAAAACAGCTCGTCCGGCGACAGCCAGACATTGAAGCCCACATAGACACCGGGGACATAGCCTGCGGCCTTAACCTCTGCGAACCAGGCATTGGCATAGGCGCAAATGTCCGCCTTGGGTGTGCCCTTGGGGATGTCTTCCAGGTCCAGCCACACATTGACCCCCGAGGGCAAACCAGCGGCCAGGGAAAATTCCGCGGCCTTAATACCATAGCCCGTACCCAGGGTTTCATAGGGGACCCAGCCGGTGGTGGCCACATGCTGCACAACCATGAGCGCCAAGCCGGCGTCCAGGATCAGCTTGCCCTCGGCTTCCGAAAGATCGTCAAGACCCTTTTTGGCATTGGCAGCACGGGTCCTATCTGTGCGGCTGACATAGCGGACGCAGAACCTATAGCCCTGGTCGAAATAGGCCCTTGCCGTCTTGGCCGTAAGCGGGACGGCCGTGTCAAATCCCATGGCACCGGCGCTCGCCGCAGAAACCTTGCCTGGCAACATCATCGCCCCCTCGCCCATGCATGTGGCAATTCTCACAACTATGAGATGATTTTCTGTATACGCAAGCCTCTTCCGTTCGACCGAGGAAAGGCGCATAGGGAGGCATGGAAACTTCTCCTACGCTTATGTCTGCCCTCACCCGTGGATTTCGCGGCGCCTGCCCTCGATGTGGCGAAGGCAAGATCTTCTGGAAGTACCTCAAGGTCTCGCCCAATTGCCCAAAGTGCCAACAGGACCTGGCCCAGTACCCGGCCGATGACGGCCCGGCCTATTTCACTATCCTGCTCGTCGGCCATCTGGTGGTCGCACCCCTGCTGTTCTTCCCCTTCATTTGGAAGACACCGGCCATGGTTATTGTGCCAGCAACCCTGATCCCATTGACCGTCTTGACCCTGGCCCTGCTGCCGCGGGTCAAGGGTGCCTTTATCGGGGTCATGTACAGGATGGGCGTAAAGGCCTCTGACGCCCACATGCATGCGGCCGATTACGCGGACTAGAGCCTTCCCAGCGGTCACCCCTGTGGAGGCTGGGGTCCAGGTCATAGGGCTCCGAACCCGTCATGCGCCATGAGAGCAGCCTGTCCTGAGCGTCTGCGCCTTAGGATCTGGATACCGGCCTTCGCCGGTATGACCGGAGTTGCGGAAGGGGGGACATTCAATCTCGTCACCCCTTCTTGTGGCGTCGAAGCCGGGTTAGGTTCGACCCTTGCGTTGAGAGGGCCCAAAAATGACAGCGACAGAAGCAGGCGGAGAGCCTTTAGGCCTAGCCATGGCGCCAAGCATATCCCCTGTCGCGCGGGTGCGGGCCATACTCGGTGGGTCGGCGGGCAATCTCGTCGAATGGTATGATTGGTTCGCCTATTCGTCCTTCGCCCTCTATTTCGCTAAGCACTTCTTCCCCAAGGGCGACACGACAGCCCAACTGCTGCAGACCGCCGCGGTGTTTTGGGTGGGCTTTCTGGCAAGGCCCTTAGGTGCCTGGCTCACCGGCCTCTATGCCGATCGGGCCGGACGGCGAGCCGCGCTCACCCTATCTGTCGCCATGATGTGCGCAGGCTCGTTCAGCATTGCCATCATGCCGGACTATGCGGCCTGGGGGGCCTGGGCCCCCATCTGTCTGGTGATAGCCCGTCTGGTCCAGGGTCTGTCCTTGGGCGGCGAATATGGGGCCAGCGCCACCTACATGTCGGAAATGGCCGGCAAGACCCGGCGAGGCTTTTGGTCGAGCTTCCAGTTCATGACCCTGATCATGGGCCAGCTGACCGCTCTGGCGGTCCTGATCGTCCTGCAGCACGTCCTGCCCAAGGCAGACCTTGAGGCCTGGGGCTGGCGCATTGCCTTTGCCATTGGCGGCCTGCTGGCTGTGGTGGTCTTTTATATCCGCTCAGGCCTGGAGGAGAGCCCCTCTTTCCTGGCCGCCAAGGCTTCGGGGGCAGAGCGGTCACGGGCGATGTTGCTGTTCACCAAGTTTCCGAGGGAGACCTGGACCATCTTCGCCCTGACTTCGGCCGGGTCGCTCGCCTTCTATGCCTACACGACCTACATGCAGAAGTTCCTGGTCAACACCTCGGGCTTTTCCAAGGATCAGGCCACCGCCATCAGTGCCGGCTCCCTGCTGGTCTACATGCTGATCCAGCCCCTCTATGGAGCCCTGTCCGACAAGATTGGCCGCAAGACCACACTGATCTTCGCCTTCCTGGCTGGGGCCACGGTCACCTATCCCCTCATGTCGCAGATCGCCGTGACCCGGGATGCCCTGACCGCCTTTGGCCTGGTGGTGGCCCTGCTGGTGGTGCTGTCAGGCTATACGGCGGTCAATGCCGTGCTGAAGGCTGAGCTGTTTCCCGCCCATGTCCGAGCCCTCGGCGTCGCCCTGCCCTATGCCCTGGCCAATTCCATCTTCGGCGGGTCAGCGGAGTATATCGCCCTGCGGTTCAAGCAGGACCATATGGAGAGCGGCTTCTACATCTATGTGGCAGGGGTGATGGCCATCGCCTTCCTGGTTGCCCTAACGCTGAAGAACACCAACCGCGACAGCCTGATCACCGAAGACTAACGGCCTAGGCCGAGCCCTAAAGCCCCAGCTCGGCCCGCAGCTTCTTAGTCAGCTTACCAACAATCAGGCTGTGGGCCGTGGCCAGCCAGTCGGTGAAGTCGGCATCATCGGCGGCGTCATAGCTCACCGCCGCCCACTGGCCCTTGGCGCAGTAGGGGGCCTGTCGCCCCACACCGCTCTCGGTCAGGACCATGAAAGCGATCTCGGAGACCTTGAAGGAGGCGGACTCCTCACCGACAATGGCAAAGACCTTGCCGCCGACCTTATAGACGTCCGACGCCCCCCATTGGACCACATGGGTCACCTGCGGCAGGGCAAAGGCCGCCTTTGCGATCCCGGCCCGGTCCACTGCCGCCCTAGGCCCGAACGCCGACGCCGATGGGACAGGTCACCCCGGTACCGCCGACCCCGCAATAGCCGTCAGGGTTCTTGGCCAGATACTGTTGGTGATAGTCCTCAGCGAAATAGAACACCGGGGCTGGTTTGATCTCGCTGGTAATGGCCCCATAGCCCTGGGTGCGCAGGGCCGCCTGATAGGCCTGCGCTGTGGTCGTGGCCGCCGCTGCCTGTGCCTCATCATAGGTATAGATGCCCGAGCGGTATTGAGTGCCGATGTCATTGCCCTGGCGCATGCCCTGGGTGGGGTCATGGCCCTCCCAGAAGGCCTTCAGCAGGTCTTCATAGGTGATAACGGCAGGGTCATAGACCACCAGCACCGCCTCAGTATGGCCCGTGCGGCCCGAGCAGACCTCTTCATAGGTGGGGTTGGGGGTAATGCCCGCCACATAACCCACCGCCGTCACGTGGACACCGGGCAGGGTCCAGAACTTGCGCTCCACCCCCCAGAAACAGCCCATGGCAAACATGGCCAGAGCCATGCCCTCTGGATAGGGCCCCTTCAGCGCCGCGCCATTGACGAAATGAGTGGTGGCGGTGGGCAGGGGATTGGGCCGACCCGGCAGGGCGGTCTCGACCGTGGGCAATTCAGCGGGCTTGCGGGTGAAGAACATGTGGGGGACCTGTTCGCTTGAGGTTTTCAGCCTGACGATAGTCGCGATTGGTCATATTTGCATCTCCTATGAGGATGCTGACCAAACGCATTTTCTGTGTCACCCTCTTTCGTTGCACAACTGCAAATGTTACACTCATCTCGGGAATTTGAGAGAAAGACCATGGCGAAACCAACCTGGATTCTGTTGATTTGCGCGACGGCGAGCCTCTGCCTTGCGAATACCGCGCAGGGGTCGGGCGGCGGTGGGGGCGGAGGCGGTGGAATGCCATCGGCCTCGGCCCCGACCTATGATCCCGCCGCCGAATACGCCAGGGGCGTAGAGGCCATGAACCAGCAGAACTACAAGGCGGCATCCTCGGCCTTCAGTCACGTCATTGAGGTCGTACCCAACAACCCCGAGGCTTGGCTTATGTTCGGCGCAGCTCGGAGCGGGCTCTCCGACTGGAAGGGTGCCCGGCGGGGCTTTGACAAGGCCGTCCGCTTCGCCCCAGAGCGCATAGACGCCCACCGGGGCCTGGGGGTGGCCCTGGCAAACCTTAAAGACCCTAAGGCCCAGGGCGAGTTGTCCTGGCTACAGGCCAAGGCGCAGGCTTGCGGGGGCTGCGCGGACGCCGGTGCCCTGAAGGCGGGAATTGAGGCCATTACGGCCGCCATGGGTGCTGCGCCTTCTGCCCAAGCTGCGCCCATGTTGTTCTCAGGTCCCCAGGCAGGTGACCGCGCCTATGTCCAGGCGGTGAGCCTGATCAATGAACACAAGTACCAGGCTGCCCTCACCGCCCTAGACGCCGCCCGGCAATCCTTCGGGCCCCATCCGGATATCCTGACCTATCAGGGATACACTTGGCGCAAGCTTGGTGCCCTGGACCTTGCAGAGACCTATTATCGCCAAGCCCTATCCATTGCCCCCGACCATCGCGGCGCAACGGAGTACTACGGGGAATTGAAAGTGGAGCGGGGCGATCTGGTGGGTGCCCGCGCCCTCCTGGCCAAGCTAGACCATATCTGCGCCTTTGGCTGCGCTGAGGCGGAGGAGTTGCGGCTTTGGATCGATCTGGGCCACGCCCCGCAAGGGTGATCCTCCCAGCCATAGCCGCCCTCATAGGTCTGGCGAGCTTGGACGGGGCTTTGGGGCAAACGACCGCAAGGTCCCTGCGGGCGGAGCGTTGGATCGCGCCTGGGGCTAACAGGATCAATGTCCTCAGCCGTGAGCCGACGGCGTGTCTGGACTGGCCAGTCGACCCCGCCCAGCGGCTGTCCATCACCATCGGTCGCGCCGCCTTCCGCGACCCCCTCCTTCTGGGGGGTCAGGCGGCCAGAGCCGGTATCTCCTGCGAGACCTGCCATCGGGCCGGTCGAGACAATCCTGATTTTCATTTCCCTGGCGTGTCAGGTGCCCCAGGAACAGCCGACGTCACTTCATCCCTGTTTTCCAGTCATCGCGGCGATGGCCTCAACAATCCCAAGACCATTCCAGACCTCAGTGTGGAAAAGTTTCGCCTCAAGGTGGCCCAGGACAGGACCTCCGGTGACCTAGAGCGCTTTATCGAAGGGCTGGTGACCCAAGAGTTCGACGGCCACGCGCCGCCCCCGGTCGTCCTCGCCGGCCTCGCCGACTATGTCCGCGCCCTTGATCCAAGGTCCTGTCCCGCCCAGGCCAGCCGCCCCATTACAGCTCAGGCCCTGCTATCTGATGTCGACCAGACCCTGGAGACAGCAGCAACCCTCAGTGCCCGGGGCGACAATGCCGCCGCCCAGGCCATGGTCCGCGCGGCCCGGACGCGGCTTTTTCTGGTGGATGAGCGCATGACCGATCCGAAACTGCGCGCTCAATTGCGGGCCTTTGACCAGACCCTGTCTCGCACCCTGACGGCCTCAGCCATGACCCAGGCCCGCCAAAACCTAGGCCGGTCCCTGACCCCCGCCATCCTTCGCAAGGTCGAAACTTCGCTCTTCAATTCAAATCGGTTGGCGCCCGGCGCCGATAGCGCCTTGCCCCGTCGGCCGTCCTGAGTATATTGCGCGCCTTCCGCACAGGGCGCGCCCCATGCGGACCACGGAGAGG
>CAITHQ010000083.1 GCA_903892305.1 uncultured Alphaproteobacteria bacterium | reverse complement strand
AATGCGCAATTAAAGTCGGCTGACCCCAAGCCCACGAGTCAGGAAGACACCAATTACGCGACCCTGGAAAAGAGTGACGAGGGCGCAGGTTGATCAGGGTATCGGGACTTCGGCCTGCAGCAGACCCACCATAGCCATGGATAGATAGCCATCGGCGATCAGGCCCTTGGATTTTTGCCAGGCGCGCAAGGCGCTGCGCGTATTGATCCCGACCACCCCGTCGGGGACACCCGGATCAAAGCCCAGGGCGATCAGGGCTTTCTGAGCCCCTATGCGATCATCGAGGGCGAGAGGGGTCTCCACGGGCCAAGGGGTGGTCAAGGGGCCTAATCCTGAAAAGCGATCAGCCAATAGACCCACAGCCAAGGCATAGGTGGTGGCGTTGTTATAGGTCCGGATTGCGAAGTGGTTGGGAAACAGCAAGAACAGCGGCCCGCTCGCCCCTGTGGGGGCAGCTAGCATGGCCTTGGCGGCCTGATCAGGACCGTTCCAGGCCTGGCCATCGGCGGGACGCAATCCCTGCGCCGCCCACCAGCCAGGGGTCTCCCGCGGACCTTCTGTCAGGCTGAAATCAAAGTCCTTGGGGGCGAGAACCTCGCGCGCCCAGCACTCACCCCGGTTCCAACCGCCTTTGGCCAGGAGGTTTGCGGCCGATGCCAGAGCGTCTGGGGCCGACCCCCAGATATCACGCTTGCCGTCGCCATCACCATCCACCGCCGTGGACAGGAACGAGGTGGGGATGAACTGGGTCTGTCCCATAGCACCGGCCCAGGAACCGATCAGCCGCGACCTCGGAAACTCCCCCGACCCGATGATCCGTAAGGCCGCCATCAGTTGATCTTCAGCGAATTGCCGGCGCCGTCCCTGGGCCGCCAGGGTAGCCATGGACCTTATGACGTCAAACCCGCCAAGGCTTGCGCCATATCCGGTTTCCATCGCCCAGACCCCAAGGAGGACATCAGCAGCGACGCCGTAGGTCTGTTCAATAGGCCCCAAAAGAGACTGCAGCTCTGAGCGCTTTCGCTGGCCGATCGCCACCCTATCCTCCGTGACCACCCCCTTGATATAGTCACTGAATGGCTTGGCGAATTCGGGCTGGCGGGTATCCAGGCCTGTGACGCGCGGGTCGGGCAAAAGTCCGCCAAGTTCGCGATCTAGTAGGTCGGCCGGCAGACCCGCCTGAGCAGCCCTTTTGTAAAATCCTTGGGCCCAGGCGTCGAAGTCTGGGTCGCCTGAGGCGGTCAGAGAAGGTAAGGGTTCGGGCGATGCCGGGGTCAGTTGACTTGGGAAGGGCGTGACCTTTGGCGTCAGATCCATTGACGGATCAGCACATCCGGCAAGACATAAGGCAAGAAAGGTGCGGCGATCCATGTTGTCAGCCTAGCCATCCTGAAGGGCGCGCTCAATCAAAAGCCCGAAAAGACATAGTGATCGCTTGCATTCATTGACTCCCAATCGTCCAGCCCGTATACGCGCCGCCTCAATCGCAACCCGGACGCCGACGTCCCGCGCCCAAGAAGATAGTGTTATGAAGGTCAGAAGCTCGCTCAAAACCCTCAAGACGCGTCACCGCGATTGCAAGCTCGTGCGCCGTAAGGGCCGCGTCTATGTGATCAACAAGACCAACCCGCGCTTCAAGGCTCGGCAAGGCTAAGCGGCACGCGCCGGAGACCCAGAGATGCCAAAGGTGGTACTCTGGGATATCGGCAATGTCATGGTGCGGTGGAACCCCCGCACGCTTTATGACAAGATTTTTCCAGAACCGGTCCAGTGCGACCGGTTTTTGTCGTCTGTCTGCACCATGGACTGGCACATCGCCCACGACCTGGGCGTAACCTTTGCAGAGAACCGTGCCCGGCTATTGCCTAGGTTTCTAGAGTTCGAGGCCGAGATCACCGCCTGGGAAACCCGGTGGATGGACATGTTCTCCGGCCATATTGAAGAGACCTGCCAAGCCATGGACGACCTGCACGCTGCCGGAGTCCCGCAATATGTCTTGTCCAACATGTCAGGCGAGGTTTTGGATCAGATCACCGCCATTATCCCCTCCTGGAACCGTGTGGCCGAGCGCATGATTTCGGCCGAGGTCGGCAAGCTGAAACCCGATCCGGAGATCTTCCACTTGGCCTGCGACCAGTTCGATCTGCGCCCAGCAGATACGCTCTTTATCGATGACAGCGCGGCCAATATCGCCAGTGCAGCGGCCCTGGGCTTTCATACCCACCATTTTGTCGATCCCGCCGGGCTCCGCCCCTGTCTGTTGGACAAAGGGCTTCTGGGTCCCCTCTGAGAGACCTTGATCCTAGCGAGATCCTTAGCCACAGAAGATTTCACGCAACCGCCTTTCCCTAGAGCGACTTGCGATCTAGGTTCCGCGACGTTCCGTAACCTGCTTCTTGTGAGAGACTTCTTCCCATGGCCGACGACGCCGCCCATTCCGACGTTTTGAACCAGGCGGCCCAGGGCCAACTGAAGAGCATTATCGAGCGCATTGAACGCCTAGAGCAGGAAAAATCCGAAATCGCCGAACAGATCAAGGAGGTCTTCGCCGAAGCCAAGGGCAACGGTTTTGACGTCAAGATCCTGCGTAAGGTGGTCCGTATCCGTAAGCAGGACCGGGCCAAGCGCATGGAGGAAGAGGCAATTCTCGACCTCTACCTGGCCGCTATGGGAGAGATTTGAAACGCGGACCGCCAGATCCGAAGGCGGTGGCCAAGCGCGCCGCCTTAAATGCCCTTAAGCGCGCCCGTCAACAGGCTGATCGCGCCGGGGTCAAGCTGTCTGACTGGGAAGGTGAATTCCTGGGCTCCGTCGAAGACCGACTCAAGACCTACGGCCGCGCCTTTGGCGACCCTGAAAAGGGCGGGCCAGGTCAGGCCTTATCGGTCATGCAGCATATGAAGCTGAAAGAAATCACGTCCAAGGCCAAGGGGGAGAAGAAAGACCTCCCGCGCCGAGGCTTCAAACGCAAGGCAAGGCCCGCCGATGATCAGGCCTAAAAACCCCTCAGGCGGACCGCTGAACCTGGTCCCCGGCGTCACCCCCTGCAATGGCATTGAGCACGTCTTCTAGGCCCTGTTCGCGGACCTTGCGGTAGAGGGTGGACCGGCCAATGCCGAGGCGACGGGCGACTTCACTCATGTGGCCGGCATAGATCTCAATGGCCAGCTGGATCAGGTCGCGTTCAATCTCCTCCAAAGTACGCAGATGGCCTCGCGCATCAAGGATCTGGATTGGGCTGTCCTTTGGCAGGTCGGCTAGGAGGTCACCTAGGCTTGAAGGAAGGGCCTTGGGGCCTTCCAATGTCAGCTCAGGAGGCGGGGATGAAATGCCAGAAATAGCTGGAAAATCATAGGGTTGGAGATAGGGGGAGTCGGCCAGAATAATGGCGCGATAGACGGCATTCTCGAGCTGCCGAACATTACCCGGCCAATCGAACTGGGTGAGTAAGGTGAGGGTTTCTGCAGAGGCACCGACCACAGTCTTGCCCTCCTCCACATTGAACCGCCGAACAAAGGTCTCCACCAAGGCGGGGACATCGTCACGACGCGCGCGCAGGGGAGGTGCCTCGATGGGGAAGACATTCAAGCGATAGAACAGGTCTTCGCGGAACCGGCCCTCACTGACCGCCAGGGTCAGATCGCGGTTGGTGGCAGAGACGATACGGACATCGACCTTGATAGAGCGCTTGGAGCCGACCGGGTCGATCTCGCTTTCCTGCAGGGCCCGCAACAGCTTGACCTGGATATCTAAGGGCAGTTCGCCCACTTCGTCGAGGAAGAGGGTGCCGCCGCTGGCCTCCTGAAACTTGCCCAAGTGTTTGTCGGTGGCGCCGGTAAAGCTGCCCTTTTCGTGGCCGAACAGAATGGACTCCACCAGGTTCTCTGGAAGGGCACCACAGTTGACTGCCACAAAAGGCTTACCACTGCGCTCGGACGAGCCATGGACGGCCCGGGCGATGACTTCTTTACCAACGCCGCTCTCGCCTGTGATGAGGATGGGGATGGAGGACTTGGCCGCCCGCTCACCCATGCGCTTGACCATCTGCATGGGGGCCGAGGATCCGACCAGATCGGCAAAGGTGGTCTTGCCACCGGCATGTTTTTTCAGCCGCTCGACTTCGCCCTTCAGGGCCCCCATGGACAGGGCATTGCGGATCGAGACATTGATGCGCTCTGGCGAGGCGGGCTTGACGAAGAAATCGGTGGCCCCGGCCTGCATGGCCGCAACAACCGTGTCGATACCCCCGGTGGCGGTGACCACAATCACCGGCTGGGAAAAGCCCCGGGCGCGGATTTCCTTCAGGGTGTCCTGACCCGACATGCCCGGCATGACCAAGTCGAGCAAAATGACATCACAGGGGCCGCCAGAGGTCAGACGGGCAATAGCCTGATCGCCGCCTTCGGCCTGCACGACGGCAAAGCCATCGCGCTCCAGAACTGCCTGCAGCAGTCGCCGCTGTGTCGGGTCGTCATCGACGACAAGGACCGTTTTGGTCATATGAAAACACCCACCTGTACCGGACCTCATCTGCCAAGTAGGACCCTGGGATGAGGCTCTTTGTGTCGCAATTTGATACAGGGGTTGGGTAAAGACAGAGTTTCGGAGTCATGAGTCGGGTCTTAACGCCGTCATTTTTCCAAAATCGCTGAAAGCCTAGGATTCGGAGTACCTGTGACGCAGGGTCACGCCTTGCCCTTGGGCTTAGTCTGGGCATATTGGCTGCAAGATCGCGACGTCGGTCGCCCAGGGAGGGCCCCATGAAATTTGGCAAGTTATCAATCGCGCTGGCATTAACGCTGGTCTTGGCCGCTTGCGGTCAAATCGGCGGCAAATCGGCCGGCAATGTCGACGGCGCACGGATCGCCGCGGCCAACAAGAACGGCGAGTGGCTGTCGGTTGGTCGGACCTATGATGAGCAGCGCTTCAGCCCGCTGACCAAGATCGACACAACCAATGTCAGCACGCTCGGCCTAGCCTGGTATCACGAGTTCGACACCGACCGGGGTCAGGAAGCGACTCCGGTGATGATTGATGGCGTGCTCTACACCACCACGGCTTGGTCAAAAGTCTATGCCTTCGACGCCAAAACCGGCGCTTTGAAGTGGTCCTTTGATCCCAAGATCGATGGCTCAAAAGCCTTTGATGCTTGCTGTGACGTGGTCAATCGCGGGGTCGCGGTCTGGAAGGGCAAGGTCTATGTGGGCGTCCTCGACGGTCGCCTGATCGCCCTGGACGCGGCAACCGGCAAGCAGGCCTGGTCGGTGCAGACGACCGACACCTCCAAGCCCTACACCATCACAGGCGCCCCTCGGATCATTAAGGACAAGGTGCTGATCGGCAATGGCGGCGCAGAATACGGCGTGCGCGGCTATGTCACGGCCTATGACGCGGCCACCGGCAAGAAGGTCTGGCGCTTCTACACAGCCCCGAACCCCGAGGGTAAGGCCGACGGAGAGATTTCCGACAAGATCTTAGCTGAGAAGGCCAATGGCACTTGGTTTGGCGATGTCTGGAAGAAGACCGGCGGCGGCGCGACCATTTGGGACTCCATGGCCTATGATCCAGACCTCGACATCGTCTATCTGGGCGTTGGCAATGGCACCCCATGGAACCACCTGAAGCGCTCGCAGGGCAAGGGCGACACCCTGTTCGTGTCCTCCATTCTGGCGCTGAAGCCCGACACCGGCGATTATGTCTGGCACTATCAGACCACCCCTGGCGAGAGCTGGGATTATACGGCGACCCAGCACATCATGCTGGCGGACCTGACCATTGACGGTAAGCCTCGCAAGGTGGCCATGCAGGCCCCCAAGAACGGCTTCTTCTATGTGTTGGACCGGGCCACGGGTCAGCTGATCTCGGCCAAGGGCTTTGTGCCCCAAACCTGGACCACCGGCGTCGACATGAAGACGGGCCGACCCATCGAGACCCCCGGCGCACGCTATGCCGACAAGCCCTCCATGCAGTTGCCTGGACCCTTGGGCGCCCATAACTGGCACCCGATGGCCTTCAACCCGAAGGAAGGCCTCGTCTATATCCCCGCCCAGGCCTCGCCCTTCGCCTATACCAACATCAAGGACTTCAAATATCGCGCTGGAACCTGGAATGTCGGCACCGACTTCCTGGCCAACGCCCTGCCCACCGACAAGGCCGTGCTGGCAGGCATGAAGTCCATGTTTAAGGGCGAGCTGATCGCCTGGGACCCTGTGGCTCAAAAGGCCCGCTGGACCGTGGAGCATCCCTACTTCTGGAACGCCGGCATTATGTCGACGGCGGGCGGTCTGGTCTTCCAGGGCGCAGGCGAAGGCCAGTTCGTCGCCTATGACGCGGCCAACGGCAAGAAGCTGTGGAACTACGAAACCGTCAATGGCGTAATCGCTGCCCCCTCAACCTATGAAATCGACGGTGAGCAGTACGTCGCAGTCATGGTTGGCTATGGCGGTGGCGGGCCGGTCTCGGCATCGGTCCTGTTGGGCAATAAGTCCCGCCTGCCGGGTCGTCTGATGGTCTTCAAACTGGGCGGTACGACCCAGGCCAAGGCCTATGACATCCCCGTGGTTCCTGACCTTGATCTCACCAAGATCTCGGCCCCTGGCAATGCCGATAAGGGCTTTGCCCTCTATCACGAGAACTGCCAAGTCTGTCACGGACCGAGCGCTTCGGGTGCCTACCTCCCCGACTTGCGCAAGTCTCAGATGATCACCACGGCCGAAAACTTCAAATCCGTAGTGATTGACGGGGCCCGCAAGGCCAATGGCATGGCGAGCTTTGCCCGCTTCCTGAACGCGGCAGATGCGGAAGACCTTCGGGCCTATATACTGAAGGAAGCCCACAACGCTCAGGCAGATGCTGCCGCCGCCAAGGTCGCTTCGGCGAAATAGGCTGATTACAAACTGAAACGGCACCTCCACGCGGGGGTGCCGGTTCAGGCTTTCTAAATTTTACGAAACTTGCGGCTCTGGCCGCCCATTAGCGCCTTGGCCAGATCGTCGGGCACGAGCTTGGCAAGGGCCGCGACCGCCTTGTTCTGGACGCCAGGCACCATGATCGGGCGATTGGCCTCCGCCGCCTCATAGCCCGCCACAGCCACCTCTTCGGCGCTCATCCACAACCAGTTCGGGGTGATCTGATGGATCTGATCCCGGGTCCCCGTCACGTCATGAAATTCTGAATAGGTAAAGCCCGGGCACAGGGCACTGACATGGACGCCGGTCGACCGGGTCTCCAGGTGCAGGCTTTGCGAGAACTTGATCAGATAGCTCTTCACCGCCCCATAAAGAGTGTGTCCCTCCGACCCTGGGACGAGACCAGCCAAGGAGGCGACATTGATGATCCTGCCAAACCGGCGTTCAAGCATGCCGGGTAAAACCTTATGGGCCAGTTCAGACGGCGCGGTCAGCATAACCTGGATGAACTTGGCCTGATCCTCCCAGCGCGTCTCTGCATAGGTTCCGGTCAAGCCATAGCCGGCATTATTGATCAGGGCGTCCACATGGCGGCCCTTGGATCCAAGATGATCAAGTATGGCCTGGGGTGCCTTGGGATCTTCGAGGTCAGCGGCAATGGTCAGGACCTCTACGCCGAAGCCCTGTGAAATCTCTGCACCCAAGGCTTCAAGGCGATCGGCGCGCCGTGCAGTCAGGGCGAGATCATAGCCATGGCTGGCAAAGGTCCGGGCTAGGGCGGCACCGATTCCAGCAGAGGCACCGGTCACCAGGGCAAGTTTACGGTCCATATGGCCGTCTCCGGATTTGATGGCGATTAGGCGAGGTCAGCGATGTCTTCGTCGGTCAGATCGCCGGGCACTATGGTCACCGGCACCTTTCGAGCCCCCCACTTGACGCCTTCCTTGGCGATGGAGGTCACCAAGGGCCCAGGACCGCGACCACCGACTGCAGCCGCCAAGACGAGGATCTTGATGTCGGGATCATTGCCGATAACGTCGCGCAGGGCCGCGCGGGTATTGTCGGCCCGGACAATGATGAATTCCGGCGCTGAGCCGGTTTCGAAGACAATGAACTCGGCCAGGGCCTGGAGGGACGCCTCCGCCTCCTCCCGAGCTTGGCGCTCGATCTCGTCACGGACGCCGCTCCAATGTTCGAACACGGCGGGCTCGATCACCTTGAGCAGGGCCACATGCCCGCCGGTCGAGTGCGCCCGACGGCAGGCAAAGCGCAGGGCCGCCTGAAACTCAGGGCTTTCGTCGGCAATGACCAGGAACTTGCGTTGGCTCATGGGGCGGACGGTGACCTGCCCGCCGAGTCCTGGCAAGGGGGTCTCATCCGGCCCAGTAACCGACAATGGACTTCACCTCCGCCAGGGTTGGAGCCGCGACCTCTCGGGCCCTGGCAGCACCGGCCGCCAGTATGCGGTCGATCTCCGCCGGATCAGACATGTAGCGGCGCATGGCCTCACCGATGGGGCTGAGTTTGGCCACGGCCAGATCCGCCAGACGGGGCTTGAAGGTTCCAAAGCCGACGCCAGCAAACTCGGCCAGGACCTCGGCTGAGGTGCGGCCATCGAGGGCAGCATAAATCCCCACGAGATTCTGAGCCTCGGGTCGCGCCTTCAGCTCCTCCAGGGTGTCTGGAAGCGGTTCTGGATCGGTCCGCGCCTTCCGTACCTTTTGTAGAATGGTATCGGCGTCATCGGTCAGATTGATCCGCGAATAGTCCGACGGATCGGACTTCGACATTTTCGACGACCCATCCCGCAGGCTCATAATCCGCGCGCCTGGGCCTTCAACAACCGCTTCAGGTAGGGGGAAGAAGTCAGGGACTTCGAAGTCGTGATTAAACTTTTGCGCGATGTCGCGGGTCAGTTCCAGGTGCTGCTTCTGATCTTCGCCTACTGGCACGTGGGTCGCCTTATAGATCAGAATGTCGGCGGCCTGGAGCACAGGGTAGGTGTAGAGGCCGACGCTCTCGCGCTCCTTGTGCTTGCCCGCCTTGTCCTTGAACTGGGTCATCCGGTCGAGCCAGCCGAGGCGGGCCACGCAATTAAACACCCAGGCCAGTTCAGCATGTTCGGGCACGGCAGATTGAGGAAAGATGGTGGCAATCTTGGGGTCCAGACCCGAGGCCAGATAGGCGGCGGCGATCTCCCGCACCTGGGACTTTAGCTTCTTTGGGTCCTGCCATTGGGTGATGGCATGCAGATCGGCCACGAAGATGAAGGTCTCCATCTCGTGCTGCAGCCGGGTGAACTTCACCAGGGCGCCGAGATAATTGCCGAGATGCAGGTCGCCCGTGGGCTGGACGCCCGAAAGGACGCGGGGGTGTCTGGGTATGGTCATGGGTCAGGCTTTACGAAGAGGGACAGGAAGGCGCATGCGCCGTGAGCGCTGGGTTAAGCGCTGCGCCATCGACGGGTGGGAAGTCCGGTTTGAGCCATGGGCGTGGCAATAGTCCCTGGCCAGGATTAGGGCAAGTCCGGCGTGTCAATAACCGGTGCTCCTGGATCCTTGGGGCGACGACGCAGGGCGGCGCGCGCCTGGGCCAGGGTCAGTCCACCCGAAGCAAACAGCAGGACCGGATAGAGGGCCATAATGATCAGGCAGGCCAGCAGGACGGCAATCTCCTTCTGGTGAAGCGGTCCGAGGTGCACACTGCCGAGCAGGCCCTGCAGGACACCACGATTTACCGATGCCGCGCCGGCGATCAGACTCAGGGCCACTGAGGCCGCCAGTATCCGCAGGAGGCGGGACGCCGCAGCCGGGCTGGGCTGGTAAAGGCCACGTTTTGAGAGGGTTGTGACCATCATCAGGACATTGACCCAGGCCGCCAAACTGGTAGCCGCCGCAATACCGGGTACGCCGACGAGGAAAAAGAGGGACACCCCCGCGACCACATTCACCGCTACCGAGATCAGGGCGTAACGCATGGGGGTCTTGGTGTCCTGGCTGGCGAAGAAGACCCGCGAGAACAACTGCGCCAGGACAAAGGCTGGAACGCCCCAGGCATATTGGCGCAGGGCGTCAGCTGTGGCGTGGGCGTCGAAGGCGGTAAAGGCACCCCGGGTATAAAGAGCATCGATCAGAAAAAAGGGCATGGCCAAGAGGGCGGCTGCCGCCGGCAAGGTCAGGGCCATGCTGAAGATAATGGCCTCGTCTATGGCCCCCTGGCTGGCATCGCGATCGCCGGCGTGCACCGCCCGTGACAGCTGGGGCAGCAGGGCAACACCCACGGCGACGCCGACCAGGCCCTGGGGCAACATGTAGAGACGATCGCAGACCGCCAGCCAGCTGCGGGCACCATTCACCTGGCTGACCATCATGCTGGAAACGAAGATATTCACCTGGGTGGCGCTGGCGGCGATGGAGCCAGGCACAGCTAAGAGGATCAGCTTGCGGATATCCGGAGTTAGGCGCGGCCAGCGGAAGTTGACATCGGCACCGGACCTTCGAACCCCCCACCACAGCAAGGCGGCCTGGGAAATCCCCGCAATCACCACACCGATGGAGGCATAATAGGCCGCTTCCAGCGTGGTCTTGGCCGGCCAGACGGCGATCAGGGTCCAAAGGTTCAAAAGGATGGGGGCGGCCGCCGACAGGATGAAGCGGTTTCGGCCGTTGAGCACCCCTGACAGGTGGGCGTAGATCGCCATGCACGGCAGGTAGGGCATCATGATCTGGGTCAGACGGACCGCCAGGTCGTGCTTCTCGCCGTGAAAGCCCGGAGCAATGGCATACATCAGCCAGGGCATGGTCAGCTCGGCCACAAGGGTCACCCCTAGGGCACCCGCCGCGAGGACCGCCATGGCGTCAGCGGCCAGGACATCGGCCACCTCCTCGCCATCTGTGGCCAGGGCCTTGGAATAGGCCGGGACGAAGGCCGAAGCAAAAGCCCCCTCGCCAAAGATTCGCCGAAACAGGTTGGGGAAGGAGAAGGCCATATTGTAGGCGTCGGCGGCAAAGGTTGCACTGGCACCGAGATAGTATGCCAGGGCTAGGTCTCGGAAAAATCCGAAGAACCTGCTGATCAGGGTGAAGGCTGAATAGACCATGGACGAGCGGATCAGGCCGCTGGATTTGGTCGAAGGTTTAGCGGGCAACACTGGCGCGGGCCTTTTGGAGATTAGCCCGGGGCTTGACGATCGACTGGTCCCGGTCGTCTTCCAGGGCGGCAATAAGATCAGCTTTCAGGGCCGACATAGCCTTGGGCTCAACGACCTTTTTGCCATGACTGTCCACCACATAGAAGGCGTCCACAGCGCGCTCGCCATAGCCGTCAATGTGGGCTGACAGGATCAAAAGACCGGCATCTGAAATCGGCTTGGCCAAGGCCGCCAGAAGACCTGGCCTGTCGCGGCCCGAAGCCTCGATCACGGTAGAGGCTTCCGAAGCCTCATTATCGAGCATGACCGTGGGCGTGATCGCGAAGGCAGCCGTACGGCCCAGATCGCCAAGCTTCTTGGTCTCGGCCTTGACCGGCTCGCCCCGGCCCGAGCGCACCAGAACTTCGGCCAGTCTCTGCAGGGACCGTGGGTTATCGTGGCCAAAGGGCTTGCCCGCCGCATCCTGCACGAAGAACACGTCCAGGGCTTGACCCTGTCGGGAAGTAAAGACCCGCGCGCCCACCACATTGGCCCCGGCGTTTGTCAGGGACTGGGCGAGGTCCACAAACAGCCTTGGCCTGTCGGCCGCTGCCACCGCCACTTCGGCTGCATTGAGGTCTGGGCGGACCCGGGCCTCGGCCGCGGCACCCGCCGTCACGGCCACCCGGGCCAGCCGAGCATGGGCCTGAACCTCTGGATCGCCAAATGAGGTGAAGTAGGCGTCCTCCATGGATTGAGCCCATTCCGTGGAGGCGGGGTCAACAGACACTAGCCGCATGCGGGCGTCATAGGCGGCGTTCTCGTGATAGCGCCTGACGGCAGCGGCCTGATCAGACCCGCGCCCTCCACGGAACAGGGCCTCAGTGGCGGCATAGAGCTCCCGCAGCAGCTGACCCTTCCATCCGTTCCACACCCCAGGCCCCACAGCGCGGATGTCGGCGACGGTCAAAACCAGCAGCAGGCGCAGGCGCTCAGGGGTTTCAACAACCTGTGCGAAGTCCACAACTGTACGGGGATCAGAGACGTCGCGCTTCTGGGCCGTGTCGCTCATCAGCAGATGATGCTCCACAAGCCAGGCCACCAGCTCGATCCTCTGGCGGTCTTGCCCAAGACGCTCACAGGCCTGACGGGCTGCGCGGGCTCCGGCTTTTTCCTGGCCGCCGGCTCCGCCCTTGCCGGTGTCATGCAGTAGCATGGCCAGGAACAGGGCCTCACGATCGGCAATTAGCGGCATAATGGTGGTGGACAGGGGGTGGTCTTCAGCGAACTGCCCTGCTGCGATCTGGGCGATGACCCCCACCGCCCGCAAGGTGTGCTCATCCACCGTATAGGAGTGATACATATTGAACTGCATCTGGGCGACGATGCGGCCCCACTCGGGAATAAATCGGCCTAGGACATCGGCCTCATTCATCATGGACAGTATGCGCTGGGGGTCCCGGCCATGGGCCAGTATGTCCAAAAAGACCTTGGCGGCTTCAGGGTCGCGACGTACCTTTGGCCCAATCAGCTCATGCAGGCGCGAGGCATAGGTAAAGGCATCGGGATGCAGGTCCAGGTCGCGCCTATCAGCCAGCCGGAACAGTCTGAGCAGATTGACCGGATCGGACTCAAAGACCTCTGGCCCGTCGACGTTCAACCGCCCACCATCCTCGTGGAAACCTGGATCTAAGGCCGTGCGACGCCCCCGCCCGCGACCCGGCAGAAGGCGGGACAGGCCCTTGGGTTCCTGTTTGACCCGCTCTGATTCCAGCTTGGCAGCAAAGACGCGGGTCAGGGCGCCGACCTGTTTGGCGATCAGGAAATAACGTCGCATGCAGCGTTCCACCGCTGGCGCATCGCCGCGATCGCCATAGCCCATACGCCGGGCGATTTCTGGCTGGATGTCGAAGGTTAGCCGCTCTTCGGGGCGGCCCGTGGCAAAGTGCAGATGGCAGCGAATGGCCCAAAGGAAATCAAAGGCACGGACAAAGGCCGAAACCTCCCGACGCTCGAACATATCCAGCTGGATGACGCCGTTCAGCCGGTCCACCTGGGCCACCGGGTGCAGGTACTGAGCGATCCAGAACAGGGTGTTTAGGTCTCGCAGACCGCCCTTGCCTTCTTTGACATTGGGCTCGACCATATAGCGACTGGCGCCCGCCCGCTCCTGGCGTTCATCCCGTTCCTTCAGCTTGGCGGCGACAAACTGGGCCGCGGTGCCCTTGACCACCTCGGCCCGGAACCGCTTGGTCAGATCCTCTGCCAGGGCTTCATCGCCGGTCAGGCGACGGGCCTCGAGGATCGAGGTGCGGATGGTGAAATCTTCCTTGGACAGGCGGATGCATTCCTCCACCGTCCGCGAGGCATGCCCGACCTTAAAGCCCAGGTCCCAGAGGGCATAGAGCATGTACTCGATGACGCTCTCGGCGTGGGGCGTCTGCTTATAGGGTCGCAGGAACAACAGATCGAGGTCGGAGAACGGCGCTAAAGTGCCCCGGCCATAGCCGCCCACGGCGATCAGGGCCAGACGCTCGCCCTCGGTGGGATTGCGGGCCCGGAACACATGGACGGTGGTGAAGTCATAGAGGGCCGTGACCACCTCGTCGGTAACTCCCGACAATAGACGCGCCGTTTCGATCCCGCCTGCCCCGTTTTCCAAGCGTTCCTTGGCGATCATCCGGCCGCGAAACAGGGCCTGTTTCAGGATCTCTAGGGCCCGCTTGCGCTGCTCGACCTCATCACCGCCCGCGGCTAGGGCAGCGGCAGACAGCTGGGTCCGCAGGCGCACGCCATCCACCACATATTCCAGTCGGGTCGGTCGAAGGCGCGGGGGCATGAGGACGTTATAGGCGATCTGACGCCAGTGGCTACAGGGTCAAGTTGCTACGTCGGCCTGTCTTAGTATCCGGCGACATCGCCCACGGGCAGACGGGGGTCGATCGCGCCATAGAGCCGGTCTTCGCCCAGGGGAGGCACCCCAATCGCAGGACTACCCATAAGAATGGCGGCGATCTGATTGTGATAACCCATGGGCTCGAGCTTGTGACCAAACTTGGCAAGGGCCGCCATTGTCTCTGCACTCAGCGAACGCGGCTCGTAACTGATCACGTCTGGCAACCATTGGGCATGAATACGCGGGGCATTCACCGCCTCCGTCACCGTCATATTATGGTCGATCATATTGAGCATAACCTGAAGAACCCCTGTCGGAATGTGGCTGCCGCCCGGTGTACCCAGGACCATTGCGAGCTTGCCGTCCTTGGTGACGATAGTCGGGCTCATGGAGGACAGGGGGCGCTTGCCCGGCGCAATGGCGTTGTTCACCCCTTCGACCAGGCCATACATGTTTGCGACACCTGGCTTTGAGGAGAAGTCGTCCATCTCGTCATTGAGCAGGACCCCGGTGTTGGGGGCCGTCACCCGGGCACCAAACCAATCATTGAGGGTATAGGTCAGTGAGACCGCATTGCCCTGCGCATCGACGATCGAGAAATGGGTTGTGCTGCTGCCCTCATGACCTGAACCGGGTACACCGAGGGAGACCGACGGCGTTGCTTGGTTTGCGGAGATCCCCTGGCGCAGCTGGGTCGTGTAATCGGGCGACAGGAAGCGGGCGACATCCACCTTCACGAAGTCCGGATCGCCGAGATTGACGTTTCGGTCGTGATAGGCGCGCCGCAGGGCCTCGGTCATGTAGTGGACGCTCTGGGCGGAATGAAAGCCGAGGTCGCTCATAGGATAGGCCGAGAGGATATTGAGCACTTCGCAGATGACCACACCGCCAGAGCTTGGCAGGGGGGCAGCAACCACCCGATAGCCGCGATAGTCACATTCCATCGGCGTGCGTTCGACCGGGCGATAGGCGGCGAAATCGTCGTCGGCCAGTATGCCACCGTGGGTCTTGCTTGCGGCGACCATGCTGGCCGCCGGTGCCCCGCGATAGAAGGCATCGGCACCCTTGTCGGAAATGGCCTGCAGAGTTTTGCCCAGGTCGGCCTGCACAAAAAGATCACCCTTTCGCCAGGGACCGCCGGCCTTCAGGAAAATCGCCGCGCTGGGGGCGTCCTTGGCAAAATCTGTGGCCCCGCCGTTGAGCAGGGTGGCGTCGCCCGGATCGAGGGCAAAACCCTTCGCAGCGAGGTTGATCGCCGGGGCCATGAGCTCTGCCCGCGGGCGGGTCCCATACTTGCCGAGCGCCAGTTCCAACCCCGCCACGGTCCCAGGGACCGCCACCGCGCGATAACCTCTGGCCGACAGGCCAGGAATGACCTTGCCTGCGGCGTCAAGATACATGGTCGCTGTGGCGGCCTTGGGGGCGACTTCGCGGAAGTCGATGAAGGTCTGGCGGCCATCCTGCATACGGACCATCATGAAGCCCCCGCCACCGATGTTTCCGGCCTCAGGAAAAGTCACCGCCAGGGCGTAGGCGACGGCCACAGCGGCGTCGACGGCATTGCCGCCCTTGCGCAGGACCTCGACACCAGCGGCGCTGGCCAGACGGTGGGCGGAAACGACCATACCGTGTTCGGCACCGGTGGGCAGGGGTTCTGCAGCCTGAACCGGGCCACCGAAAAGCGACAGGCCTATCAGGGCGACGAGAGTAATCCGGGCGACGCGCATAGTTCACTTCCTTGCAGAGCTATCGAGACAGACAGCCCGAAACCGGAGGCGTGGACAAGCCTGTCCGCCGGACAAACTGGCAGATAGCCTCAGATGCCCGGTCCTTAACCTTCCAGCGCACAGATGTGAGTCCGGCTTGCGAATAAGTGACACCCGTGTCAGGTTTAACGCTCCGAACCCTTTGCAGGACGAACCCTCTCCATGATCCGGGCCATTCTGGGACCGCTGATGAAAAACATGCCCTTCCTGTTCGGGATCGGCTTCCTGGCACCCCTGACCAAGGAGGTCCTGGTCCTGTCGCATGTCAGTCTGGGGGTGCCGCCCCTGGCGATTGGGCTGGTCATTGGTGGGACCTGGGGTGCCTTCGCCACCTGGAAAGGCCGTTGGATATGAACACGTCGACCGTGACCCTGCCAGACAACCTTTCAGCCCTGTCCAGCCAGGAGCTCATGCGCCTGGAAAAGCAGATTGCTGACCAGTTCATGGGCGGCCTGCCCTGGGGCTCTATCTGTTGGGGCCTGGGCAATCTGGTGGTCTGGCTGTCGCTTTGGCCCCTGACCCTGTCGGGCATACTGCCCCTGTGGATCGCCTTCCCCATCGCCACCCTGAACGTCATGCTGAGCTATCTGCCCTCTCATGAAGCCCAGCACCGGATCATCGCTCAGGAAGGCGACAAGCTGTTCTGGCTGAACGAATTGGTGGGGAACCTGTCTACCATCCCCATGGTCCTGCCCTATGAGGTGGCACGCCTGACCCACCTTGAGCACCACAAGCACACCAATGATCCGGAGCTAGACCCTGACATCGGCACCAAGGCCAAGGGGCCCTGGCATTCGATCCTCAATAGCATCCGCAACCGCCAGCCAGGCTCCAAGGCCGGTGCCGCCTATGGGGCGACCCTGCAGCGCCTGGGCACACCGGCTGCCGAAAGGGCGGGTCTGATCGCCCTGGTCTTCCAGCTGAGCTATCTCGCTATTCTTTTCACCCTGGCCTGGACCGGCCACGCCCTGGTCGCGGCCCTGATCTGGTGGCTGCCCCGGCATATCGCCCAGACCTACATCCAGTTTTACTTAAGCTGGGCCCCGCATCATCCGGGAACCGAGACCGGCCGTTATCGCAACACCCGCAGCTTCCGCAGCGTGGTGGGGAATATCGGCTCTATGGGCATGCAGTTCCACATCATCCATCACCTCTATCCCCGCATTCCCCTTATGCAGACCCCGGCCGCCTATTGGGCGCTCAAGCCGGTTCTCGAGGCGCGGGGCTGTCAGCTCGACGGGCTTTAGACGAAGGAAGGGCACCCCAGAGAATTTCTGGGGGCTTATTTCTACCTATCAGGGCGAACTGCCCTATCAAATGACATGCAACATCCTAGATGTGCACCTTGGCGTCCAATCAGGAGGCCACAACCCCTATGGAAATGTTCTCCCCATGACCTCTCCCCTGATCGATCGGCTGAACTGGCGCTACGCCACCAAGAAGATGGACCCCGCCAAGTCAGTGCCGGCCGACAAGGTCGAGCGAATTGTCGAAGCTGCCCGTCTGGCCCCCACCTCCAGCGGCCTGCAGCCCTATGAAATCATCGTGGTCAAGGACCCGGCGGTCCGCGCTCGCATCCTGCCTGTGGCCTGGAACCAGGCCCAGATTACCGACGGTTCCCACCTGCTGGTCTTCGCCGCCTGGGACAACTACACCCCTGAGCGCATCAACCACATGTTTGATCTGACCAACCAGATCCGCGGCTTCGAAAACGAAGGCTGGGAAAACTATCGCAAAATGTTGCTGGCGACCTATCCCCAGCGGGACGCCGAGGCCAACTACCAGCATGCTGCCCGTCAGGCCTATATCGGCGTCGGTGCCGCCCTGATT
>CAITHQ010000082.1 GCA_903892305.1 uncultured Alphaproteobacteria bacterium | reverse complement strand
GGTGCCAGGAGGGTCCGCGTGGCATCCCCGGAGGTGACGAAAGCCTGCCAGGTGGCGCGCGGGACCCCCAATTCATCCAGTTGGGACATCACCGCTGTTGCTGGACGCGGGGCGTTGGAGATCAAGACCATCGGGCCGACCTCTGCCCCCCACCGGGCTAATGCGCTGCAGGGCTCTGGGAAGCTCTCTCTACCATTATGTATGACCCCCCACACATCGGACAGGACCACATCATAGTGGTCAGTGAGGGCGGACAGTCCGGGGATCAGCGTCGTCATAGTTGGGCGGTAGCTGCCACGAGGCCAGGGGTCAACCGCGGCGTCGAACCCGCTTGCGGGTCGTCGGGCGCATGAAATCTGAAGGGGGGGAGGTTTCTGCCAGAACCGCATCGCGGATTGGGCGGGGCTCTCCGAACAGATGGCCTTGACCATACCCAATTTCGAGTTCGAGGATGTCGACGATCTGGCGCTCGGCCTCAACCTTTTCCACGATGATTTCGACACCATAGCGTTGGGTCAGGGCTGAGAAGTCCTGGGCGGCGAGGTCCGGCATGGCCTTAAGGATCAGGCCTTCATCGGTTTCCACCAGCTGGTCGAGTAGGAACTGAGCGCCGATCTTGATGAACTTCACATCGGACCGAGCCAGATCTTGGAAATCGAGGTCCAGGTCGACGATTTTGTCCAGGCTGAAGCGGAAGCCAAGGTCGGCCAGCTTGCCCATATTGCGGGCTTCAACCGATCCCCGGGTGTCAAAGGCGGCTTGACCGAATTCGAAGATCAGAGCTCCGGCCAAGTCGCGGTTTTCCGACAAGAGCTCGAGGAACTGCGGGAAGAAGGTTTCGTCGCCCAGGCTGCCCATGGAAACATTGCAGAAGATACCGATCTTCTTATCGGTCTTGGCAAGCCGTCGGACGATTTGAACGCACCGGAAAAGCAAAAGGTTATCAATGGCCGTGACCAGACCCTCGGGCTCAGCCACCGTGAGGTATTCTGCGGGCATCATCACACGACCGCTCTCATCGCGTAGGCGGGAGAAACTTTCGTAAAATACCGTGCGCCGCTGCGGCAGGTTCACAACCGGCTGCAGGTAGAGATCTACCCGATTATCAGCCAGGGCTTGGCGCACGGTCTCCAGCAGGGCGACCGACTGGCGATGGTTCCGATCAAGTTCGCGGGGGGCACCAGCGACGGTTGCCGAGGCGAGGCGCTCCTCTAGCTTCTGGCTCATCCGCTGAACCAAATCTTCCAGCAGATGGACCTCGCTGGTCAGTTCTTCAGATCGGCGCTGAGCATCAACGGTGGTGATCTCGACCACGTCAGCCACCCGGCGGTCCATCCGCTCCATCTGATCAATGACAATGCGGTGGGCTTCGCGAATAGCCTCTAGCTCTCCGCGCAGGGCATTTGTTTCAAGAGCGCGGCTAATGAGGCTGTGGAAAGCGAAACAGAGACCCAAAGTGCCAACGATCGCTGCGACGCCCGCACCCCAGCCACCGCCACTGCGCCAAAGGAACAGGGCGACAATCATGGCCACCATAAAATAGCTGGCCGTCAGCAGAGGCAGGGTTAGGCGTCGCATGTTTCGCCGATCCGAATCATCATTCAGTATCGTCTAGGGACCCCGATCAAGTCGACCCAATTAGAGGTCAGCCCCTGATCGGCGGCGCGAATTCATTAACTTAGAGCATATTTCGATCCGAGAACCAGCTCTAGCGCGTGGGAATCGGGGTCTCGCCGCGATAGTCATAAAAGCCACGGCCGGATTTGCGACCCAACCAGCCAGCCTCAACATACTTGGTCAGCAGGGGGCAGGGACGGTATTTCGAGTCTGCCAGACCTTCGTGCAGGACGTTCATAATCGAGAGGACCGTATCCAGGCCAATGAAGTCACCTAACTCCAAGGGGCCCATGGGATGGTTGGCACCCAGTTTCATCGCCGTGTCGATGGCGTCGACCGTGCCTACGCCCTCGTAGAGGGTATAGATGGCTTCATTGATCATCGGCACCAGAACGCGGTTAACGATGAAGGCCGGGAAGTCCTCGGCATTGGCCGTGGTCTTGCCAAGGGATTTTGCGAAACTGACTGCCACCTCATAGGTCGCCGGGCCCGTTGCAATCCCGCGAATGATTTCAACCAGTTTCATCAGCGGCACGGGGTTCATGAAGTGCAGGCCGATGAACCGATCCGGACGATCAGACGCCGCGGCGAGGCGGGTAATCGAAATGGACGAGGTGTTGGAGGCTAAAATGGTCTCTGGCTTGAGATAGGGCGTGAGGGCCTTGAAGATCGACTTCTTGACCTCTTCGTTCTCTGTCGCCGCCTCGATAGCAAGGTCGGTGCTGCCGAGGGTCTGGAGTTCCGGGGCGGCCTTGATCCGACCTATGCCAGCATCCATAGCCTCTTGCGTGATGATACCGCGCACGACCTGGCGGCTCATATTGCGCTCAATCTGCTTCAGACCCGCTTCGATCCTGTCTGCGCTGACATCATGCAGGTGGACGTCATAACCACCAAGCGCCACCACGTGGGCAATGCCGGAGCCCATTTGACCTGCGCCGACAATGCCGACCGAACGGATATCAACCATGCGCCTTAAGCCTCAAGAGTGCGACCCAGCTCGTCGCCTGTGACAGTTCTCTAACATAGCTGGAGGGGCAATCGCCAAGGAATTGCTGCAACGCAGCGGAATGGCGGGTCAGAACTGTGGCTTGGGCGCCGCGTTGCCGGTGATGATCAGGCAAAAAAAGAGCCGGGCCAAAGGACCCGGCTCTCTAATTCAGATGTGGAAACCTTAGACGCCAGCGGCGGTCAGGGCGTCCATCAGTTCTGGAACGGCAGCCTTGTAGTCGGCAACCAGACCATAATCGGCTACTTGGAAGATCGGTGCGTCGCCGTCCTTGTTGATGGCGACAATAACCTTGGAGTCCTTCATGCCGGCCAGATGCTGGATGGCACCGGAAATGCCGATAGCGACATAGAGTTCTGGAGCCACGACCTTGCCTGTCTGACCAACCTGATAGTCGTTGGGGGCATAGCCTGCGTCGACGGCAGCGCGGGACGCGCCGACGGCGGCACCCAGCTTGTCGGCCAGGGGCTCAATGACCCGCTGGAATTCCTCGGCCGAACCCATGGCGCGACCGCCAGATACGACGATCTTGGCTGCGGTCAGTTCTGGGCGGGCCGACTTGACCAGCTGCTGGCTAACAAAGGTTGTTTTACCAGCTCCTGGGCCAGCACCGATCACTTCAACCGCCGCAGAGCCGCCTTCGCCAGCAGCCTTGAAGGCCGTGGCGCGGACGGTAATAACCTTCTTCCCGTCCGAAGACTTGACGGTTTCGAGCGCATTGCCGGCGTAGATCGGCCGGACAAAGGTCGAGCCATCGATGACTTCAACGATTTCGGAGATCTGGGCGACGTCCAGCTTGGCGGCGATGCGCGGGCTGAAATTCTTGCCTTGCGAAGTCGCCGGAGTAAGGACGGCGTCGTAATTGGCCATCAGTGGGACGATCAGGGCTTCGACAGCCTCGGCCAAGCCTTGGCCGAGAGAGTCGCTCTCAGCGAGCAGAACCTTGCGAACGCCAGCGATTTTTGCAGCGGCGTCAGCAACGCCCTTGGCACCTGAACCGGCCACCAGGATGTCGACATCATTGGATAGCGCCAGCGCGGCGGTCACCGTCTTGTTAGTGTTGTCCTTCAAGGACGTATTGTCGTGATCAGCGACGACGAGCACGGCCATTAGAGCACCCCCGCTTCAGTCTTGAGTTTGTTGACCAGATCAGCGGCCGTTTCGACCTTGATCCCACCGCCGCGCTTGGGCGGCTCAGTGACCTTTACGACCGAAAGGCGCGGTGCCAGATCCACGCCAAGGCTCGCAGCCTCGGTGATGTCCAGGGGTTTCTTCTTGGCCTTCATGATGTTGGGCAAGGAGGCATAACGTGGTTCGTTGAGCCGCAGGTCCGCCGTGATGATGGCTGGAAGGGCGACGTCGACATTCTGAATGCCACCGTCCACGTCGCGGCAAACTGTAGCCTTGCCGGCTGAAAGTTCGATGGCATTGGCGAAGGTCGCCTGGGGCCAGCCCAGCAGGGCCGACAACATTTGGCCCGTGGCATTGTTGTCGCCGTCAATGGCCTGCTTACCCATGATCACCACATCAGGGTTTTCCTGGGCGATCACCGCCTGAAGCAGCTTGGCGACCGCCAGAGGCTCTGGATCAGCATCCGTCTGGATGAGAATTGCGCGGTCAGCACCCATGGCCAGGGCCGTGCGCAGGGTTTCCTGCGCCTGGACTGGACCGATGGAAACGGCGACGACTTCCGTCACGACGCCCTTTTCCTTCTGGCGGACAGCTTCTTCGACTGCGATTTCGCAGAACGGATTCATCGACATTTTGACATTGGCGAGGTCGATGCCGGTTTGGTCGGCCTTGACCCGCGCCTTGACGTTATAATCGATCACCCGCTTTACCGGGACGAGCACCTTCATGACTTGCCTTGCGCCTCAAAATGCATTGCAACAAATTCGACGATTGGGGGCATAACCATTTGAGCGGGGTTTGCAAGCGCGCCGCCAAATAAGTGATACTTGATTTTCAAGGCAGGCGTCCGCGGGGCGCTGCAAATCTACGGCAAGACGGACCCTATGAAGCTAACAATCGAGCGCCAGACCAAGATCATCTTTGGCGTTTTTCTCGCAACGACCTTCACGATTTTCATGATCCATATTGTTTGGGTCTGGCCAGGCCAAAGGTGCGAAGAGTCCGGAAAGTGGTGGGACTGGCGCACCCGTGAATGTGCCCAGCCCATTGCCCTGTCCTCAATAACAGGACGGATTATCAGGAGCGATGCAGCGCGGGCTGCCGCCAAGGCGGAAGTCTCCAAACTCAAGGCTGCAGCCGCGAAATAAGCTTAGCGTGTCGCCCCGGATTTCCAGAAGACGTCTCCCGGTCCCGCGGCATTGGCGGTTCTGGCAGCGACAAACAGCAAATCCGACAACCGGTTGAGATAGCGCAGGGCAGGTGGACTGACGTCTTGGCCAGACTGAACCAGAGCAATGGCCGAGCGCTCCGCCCGACGTGCGACGGTTCTGGCCAGGTGCAAGGCTGCTGCTGCCGGAGAGCCACCCGGCAGGACGAAGGAGGTCAGGGGCGGCAAGGCCTCATTCAGTTGATCTATTTCAGCTTCGAGCCGTTGGATCTGGCCCTCCAGTATGCGCAGGACCGATCGCTCGGTTTCGTTCACTTTTGCCGGTGTCGCGAGATCGGCACCCAGATCGAAGAGTTCATTCTGCAATCTGGCCAAAATAGCGTCCAAGGCCTGACCTGC
>CAITHQ010000081.1 GCA_903892305.1 uncultured Alphaproteobacteria bacterium | reverse complement strand
GCGGTCATGTCCTGCATTTCAAAGCTCAAGGAGCCGGGGCTTTCCATGACGATGAGGCGCACATTTGATGCGGCACCACTAACCAGGTCTTCTGCACTTTGGCTTGGGTCAAAATAGCGTGTGGAGATGCCGAACTGCGCGAGCACCTTGTCGCAGAAACGGCGGGTCGGCTTATAAATATTGTCGGTGACCAGCACTTCATCGCCAGACTTCAGCACGGCCAGCATGGCACCGGTGAGGGCTGCTAGACCCGAGGGATAGAGCTCTACCCCTGTAGCGTTCTCCAGGGCCATGAGGCTGTCCTTCAAAGCGTCTTGGGTCGCAAGGCCCTGGCGTCCATAGGTTATGTAGGTGTCATCCTGATACAGAGCCGCCGCATTAGGCAGGAGGACGGTGGAACCCTTCTGGATGACTGGAGACACCGTGACTGAGGGAGGTTTCCCTGTTTGTGGATGGTGTCCTGCGTGGATCAGTCGCGTATCTTCAGCCATGCCGCTTGACGGGTCACAATAAACACGGGCGAAACTGCCCAAGACACTTAGAGCCTCGCTGGGGCCCGGATCAAGGAGGCAAACATGCGGCGGCTGGTCCTAATGCTCGTAGCGGTATCGTTATCGCTTGTGGCTTGCACGAAGATGTCACAATCGGCTGCCCCCTCGGAGACCCTCGCTACGCCGGTGTCTAAGGCGGAAGCGACCAGCCCTAAACCCAAGATCAGCCCTACCCTGACGAGCGTGCGCAAGCGTGGCTATCTTATCTGTGGGGTAAACCCAGGCCTTGCTGGGTTTGCCTATCCAGACCCCCAAGGACATTGGCGCGGGTTTGATGTGGATTTTTGTCGTGCCATCGCCGCGGCAACGCTTGGTGATGCAAAGGCCGTGCGGTTTCTGCCAGTCACGGTGGACAACCGATTTCGCACCCTGGCTGCAGGGCAGATTGATGTCCTGGCTCGCAACGTCTCCTGGACTATGGAGCGGGATGCCGGTCTTGGCTTGGATTTCCCAGCGACGACTTATTATGACGGCCAGGGATTTTTGGTGGCAAAATCTCTCAACCTCTCCAGTGCCGGGGAGCTGAATCAGGCCCGGATCTGCGTTCAGGAAGGCACTGCCAGCCAAGGTAATCTCGCTGACTATTTTCGGGCCCGGGGTTTGACCTATCGCGAAGTCCTGGTGGCAGACGACGCCGCGGCACGGGCCAAATATCAGGCCGATGGCTGCGATGCATTTACCGCCGATGTCTCAGCATTAGCCTCATCGCGATCCATCATGAACACTCCGACGGCCTATGAAATCCTGCCGGATGTTATTTCAAAAGAACCCTTAGGACCTGTGGTGCGGCAATCCGATCCGGTTTGGACAGATATTGTCCGCTGGACGATTTTTGCGACCATGGTGGCTGAAGAACTCAAGGTGACCCATAAGACTGCCCAAAACTTGGCCCTGAATAGCCCCGATCCGCGGGTCAGAAGGCTGCTGGGGACTGAAGGAAGCTTTGGTACCTTACTGGACCTGAAGCCTGGCTGGGCCCTCAAGGTCGTTACAGAGGTCGGTGCCTATGATGAAATCTTCAACCGCAATGTCGGCGATGGGTCAGATCTGAAGCTGGGTCGCGGGATCAACGCCCTTTGGAATGCACCACAACCCGGCATCCTCTATGCGCCACCGATCCGTTAGGCACCGGTAACCACAGGCATGTCCGCCAAGCCGCCCCATTCGGTCCACGACCCATCATAGACTGCAGCGTCTTTGCCAAGGGTTGCGAGCGCCAGTGCAATCACCGATGCCGTAACGCCAGATCCGCATGTTGTGATAATTGGGGCGTCTAAATCGACCCCTGCCAATTGAAAGACGTCTCTCAAGGCCTGAGGCGATTTTAGGGTGCCATCTGCATTGAGCAGGGTGTCGAAGGGCGTGTTGAGGGCCCCAGGCATATGCCCGGACCGAAGACCGGCCCGGGGCTCGGGGGCCTCACCGCGGAACCGTGCGCCTGCGCGGGCGTCCACCACCTGCACCGTTCCGCTCTCAAGCGCCATGAGCACCTGGGTGGAATTTCTGACCAGTTCTGACTTGTAATTTGGGGCGACGGAAACTGGCCTCGGCTCTGCAGGTCCCGTTTCCAAAGGTCTACCTTCGGCAATCCAGGTTTTTAGGCCGCCATCGAGCACATGAAGCTTTTCAAAGCCCATAGCCCTGAGTTCCCACCAAACTCGAGCGGCGGCTCGAATACCGAAGGTGTCGTAGACGACAATGGTTGCTTCCCGCCCTAGACCAAGCTCGCCAACGGCATCCGCAAAGACTTCGGGGGTCGGCAGCATGTGGGGTAGATCGACGGTCTTGTCGGCAATGGCATCAATGTCGAAGAAGACCGCCCCTGGAATGTGCCGCTCCAGAAATTCTGCCTCGCCAGACCTAGCTTCAGCCGGCATCCACCAGCTTCCATCCACAATCAAGATATCTGGATCGCCGAGACGTTCGGCAAGCCAGGCGGTAGAGACGAGCGGTGCAGTCATAGCCATGGCGGGGTGGGAAGACCCCGCTCCCTCAGGAAATCGGGGTTGAAGATCTTGCTCTGATACCGAGCGCCTTGATCACAGAGTATGGTCACTATGGTGTGGCCGGGCCCCATATCCTTGGCTAGACGTATGGCGCCGGCCACATTGACGCCGGTGGAGCCACCCATGACTAAACCCTCGTGCTCCATGAGGTCGTAGATGGCGTGCAGCATTTCCACATCATCGATCTGATAGGGTCGATCAATGGCGAGGCCCTCTAGATTGGCGGTGATCCGGCCCTGGCCAATGCCCTCGCTGATCGAGCCGCCTTCTGCCTTCAGTTCACCATGGGCGTAATAGTTGAACAGAGAAGCCCCCATGGGGTCAGCAAGGCCGATCTGGACCTCAGGCTTGCGCGCTCGCAGGGCCTGGGCGACCCCGGCAAGGGTTCCGCCTGACCCGACAGCACAGATAAAGCCGTCGACCTTGCCCTCTGTCTGATCCCAGATCTCGGGGCCCGTGGTTTCAAAGTGGGCCAGCCGGTTTGCAACATTGTCGAACTGGTTCGCCCAGATGGCACCGCCGGGTTCCTTTGCGTTCAAGGCCTCCGCCAGTCGTCCAGAGTAGCGAACATAATTATCGGGGTTGGAGTAGGGCAGGGCATCCACGTCAATCAGGTCGGCACCCAGCAGGCGGATGGCGTCCTTTTTTTCCTGACTCTGGGTCCTGGGAATGACGATCGTTGTCTTATATCCCAGGGCCTTAGCCACCATGGCTAGGCCAATGCCGGTATTGCCAGCCGTGCCCTCGACAATCCGGCCTCCAGGGCGGAGGAGGCCGCGGTTTTCAGCGTCACGCACAATGTAGAGCGCGGCACGGTCCTTCACCGAGGCTCCGGGGTTCATGAATTCCGCCTTGCCCAGAATTTCGCACCCCGTCGCCTCGCTGGCGCGGTTGAGGCGGATGAGCGGAGTGGAGCCAATGGCCTCCAGGACATTTCGCGCGATGGTCATGGAGTACTATCTAAGACCTTCATCTGGCTCCGAACAGGGGGCGCGCAATGCGAACCGCTTTCCTTCGCGATTTCTGACTTGTGATCAGGCAAGGCGCGGGCCACTTAAGGCCACGACGCGACCCAAAAAGGATCAAGACCTATGGCTGTACTGAGCCTGCCAAAGTGGAACATGTCTATTGGGACGAACCAGCCCTTGATGATCATTGCTGGGATCAACGTGATTGAGGATCTGGAACTCGCGCGCTTGACGGCGCGCACCTTGAAGGACGCGACGAAAAAGCTTGGTTTGCCTTATATTTTCAAGGCGAGTTTCGACAAGGCCAATAGGTCTTCCATCCATAGTTATCGGGGGCCAGGCCTTGAAGCAGGGCTAGAAATTCTGCGGGCTATTAAGGCCGAGTTCGACGTGCCGATCTGCACAGATATTCACGAGATAGATCAGGCTGAAGCCATTGCCAGCGTCGCCGATCTTGTCCAGATACCAGCGTTTTTGTGCCGTCAGACCGATCTGGTCATTGCCACAGCTAAGGCCACGCAAGCGGCTGGGGGGCTGCTACATGTGAAAAAGGGTCAGTTCCTGGCACCTTGGGATTGCCGCAATATCCTCGATAAAATTAAAGAAGCTGTCGGCGTGGACATGACCATCCTTTGCGAAAGAGGGGCGTCATTTGGCTATAACAACTTGGTTGTCGACATGCTTGGCATTGAGGAAATGCAGAACCTGGGGGCTCCCGTGACCATGGATGCCACCCATGCTGTGCAACTACCAGGGGCCAATCCAAAGTCTAATGGTGCATCTACCGGCGGGCGTCGGTCAGGCGTGCCCATCTTGGCCAAGGCCGCGGTGGCGGCAGGTGTTGACGGCGTGTTCCTGGAATTTCACCCAGATCCGGATCGGGCCCTCTGCGATGGTCCCAGCTGTCTGCCCTTGGATTCGGCTAAGGATCTTCTGAAGACTTTGCAGGCTATACATGCGGTACGCTAAGCCTTTGACGCCTACGCTTCACACGGACATGACCTCCTAATGTCTATGGATTTCACCATTCTCCAAAAGCTCCTCGATAACCTGCGAGGGGTGCGCGTTGTCTGTGTTGGCGACATCATGGTCGACCGGTTTGTCTATGGTGATGTCCATCGCGTTTCGCCCGAAGCACCGATCCCCGTCCTAGCGCGTACCCGAGAACTGGTCATGCTTGGGGCGTCGGGAAATGTGGCACGCAATGTCGCGGCCTTAGGTGGCGATGTCGCGTTGGTGGGGTTGGTCGGCGGTGACGCTGAAGGCCATGAGGCCATGCGCTTAATTGGCGGTGAGACCGGTATTGAGGGCTTCCTGGTCACCGACCCCTCTCGGCCGACGACCCTCAAAACCCGTTTTGTCTCCGGCAATCAGCAATTGCTGCGGGTGGATTTGGAAGAGAGCCACTTAGCGGAGGGCGATGTGGCCCAGCGTCTGGTGCGAACGGTCAAGGATGTCGCCCAGGGTGCTGGCGTCATCATTATCTCAGATTATGGCAAGGGCGTTGTCACTGACGCTGTGATTTCGGCCTGCCGCGAGGCCGCAGCGATGGTCATCGTTGATTCAAAGGCCCGCAGCTTTCTGCGCTATGGTCCGGTAGACATTATCAAACCGAACGCCGCCGAGCTGGCCTACGCCACCGGTATGCCAACGGGGAGCAATGATGAGATCCAGGCAGCCCTAGAATATGCCCTGACCCTTTGCGAGGCTAAGGCCATTCTGGTGACCCGGGCGGCCAAAGGGATTTCCCTGGGTGTGAGGGGAAAGTCGGTCCGGCATTTCCCTGGCGTGCCTCGGGAGGTTTTTGATGCCTCAGGGGCTGGGGACACCACCATCGCCGCCCTCGGTTTGTCCCTTGCCGCGGGGGCCTCCATGGCTGACGCCATCACATTTGCCATGCTGGCATCAGGCGTTGCAGTGGGCAAGGTTGGGACCGCTACGGTCACGCCAAATGAAATGGTCGAGGCCTCACTGTCTGCGCATATGGCCTCGGCAGAAATCAAGATTGCGACGCCAAAGCGGATGATTGAAGACGTCGAACGCTGGAGGAGCAAGGGCCAAAGAATTGGTTTTACAAACGGATGTTTCGATATTCTTCATCGCGGCCATGTGGCCTATTTGAACCAAGCGCGGACCTGGTGTGATAAGTTGATCGTTGGGCTTAATTCCGACCGGTCCGTTGCCGCACTGAAAGGCGAAGGGCGCCCCATCAATGACCTCGAAAGTCGCGCCTTGGTTCTGGCTGGTCTAGGTTGCGTTGACCTAGTTGTGCCCTTTGACGAGGACACGCCCCTCGATCTGATCATGGGCTCGCGTCCAGATATCCTGATCAAAGGGGCTGATTATGCGGAAGGCGACGTTGTCGGCGGCGCGGAAGTCAAATCCTGGGGTGGTGAGGTCCGCCTTGCTGAGGTCATCGAAGGTTATTCTACCACGGCGGCCATCGCCCGCATGACTGAAGGCGGAAAAGCATGAGCCGGCGCATCATTTTCGTCACCGGCGGCGCTGGCTTCATCGGGTCTAACATTGTCGCCAGGTTGGCCCAGGACCCGAGCCTAGACGTGGTGGTCTGCGATTGGCTCCATGAAGCTGAACTCGGCAAATGGCGGAACATCGCCAAGCATCCAATTGGCGACTTCGTGGCACCTGAAAACATGTTCGCCTGGCTTGAGCAGCGCTGGCGGGATGTGGAACTGGTCATCCATATGGGCGCTGTGTCGTCCACCATGGAGCCTGACGCCGACAAGATCATCCATTCTAACTTCACCCTCAGCCGCGACTTATTCCGCTGGTGCGCAGACCGCCAACGCCGGTTGATTTATGCCTCATCGGCGGCGACCTATGGCGACGGTATGCTCGGCTTTGAGGATAAGGATGACCTCGAATCCCTTGCTGCCTTACGTCCCCTTAACCCCTATGGCTGGTCCAAGGCCCTGTTTGACCATTTCGCTGCCCGGCAGGCCTCACGCGGCTATGCCCCGCCTCAATGGGTGGGTCTGAAGTTCTTCAACGTTTACGGACCCAATGAAGAGCACAAGGGCTCCATGAAGTCCGTCGCCGCCCAGATTTGGCCAAAGGTCCAGGCCGGGGAGCCGGTTCAGCTTTTTGAATCCCATCGCGAAGGCATTGCCCATGGCGGGCAGGAGCGGGACTTTGTCTATGTGCGAGATGTGGCCGATGTGGTCGCCTGGCTTAGCGCATCGCCCAATGTAAACGGCGTTTTCAACCTGGGATCTGGCAAGGCACGTAGTTTTGCGGATCTGGCGACGTCTGTCTTCGAGGCAGCGGGCCGGAAACCACTGATCGACTACACCCCGATGCCGGAATCGATCCGCGACAAGTATCAGTACTTTACCCAGGCCAGCATGGTCCGCCTGGCCGCCGCCGGCTACAACCAGCCCTTCTCATCCCTGGAAGACGGCGTGAAGGATTATGTACAGTCCTACCTCGCGACCGACGATCCATATCGCTGAGACCATGCCGCAATCCGCCCCCAGACGCGTGTTGATCCTCGCTGTTGTGCTGGTTGCAGCTCTTGTTGGGTTGGGTGGCATGATTTGGGGAGACGACATCCTCAGGGCGGCCCTGGATCCGCAAGAACCCTTCCAGATCTACCGCCCGCCTCCGCCGCCAGACTACGCCAAGGCCACTGCGTGGGCGATCCGACCAGGGGCTGCGCCGGACGGCAATGCTGCTGACATCTTTTTCATCTCGCCGACGACCTTTGATGGGGGACGGCACTGGAATGCGCCGATCGATAATGCGCAAGCCGACCGTTGGTTTCGTCGGGTTGTTGCGCCGAACTATGTCGGGCCCTTCCAGCGGGCGGGACGACTTTATGCCCCGCGATTTCGGCAGGCGAGCCTTTACACCCTGACCACGCTGCGTGAGGACGCGAGGGAGGCCCGTAAGTTTGCCTATGGCGACGTGGCTGCGGCATTTGCCTATTATCTCGCCCACGACAACCAGGGTCGGCCCTTTGTGATCGTTGGGGTCGAGCAGGGCGGGACCTTGGCCGCGCGCCTTCTGGCCGAGCAGGTGACTACGCGCCCTGAGATTCGCAGGCAATTGGCGGCAGCCTATATGATCGAAGCGGTCACACCCGCCAATTCGCCCCCCATCGCCCCTTGCCAAACGCGAAGTGAGGCGGGTTGCCTGGCGGCCTGGGCTTCGGCTTTTGACACCGATCTTGCCACTGTGCAGGATATCCACAATCGCTCCCTTGTCTGGGCGCAGGGTGGGGACCTGGAAAATCTCAAGGGCCGCAAACCCCTTTGCTTCAATCCCATTCTTGGGGCGACCACTGACCAGTCGGCGCCCGCCCGGTTGGCTTTGGGCGCGGCCAACGCCACAGGATTGGAGTGGGGCGTCCGCCCACCGTTCCTAAGTCGTGTCGTGTCTGCGACCTGTCAGGATGGGGTGCTCAAGGTGGGCCAGCCGAAATCTGGCATGCTGAGGCCGACAGGCTCCTGGGCGGATCGTCAGAAGGTTCCTGCCTACAACCTGTTTTATGCCGATCTAGAGGCAGATGCGAAGGCCCGGATTGCGGCCTGGGGGGCTAGAACCACCCCTCAGTCTTAGCTTTCGCACCGCCTATCCTGCATCCTTGAGCACGGTTCCGGGGCGCCAATCGAACACTTCCTGGAGTACGCGCAGTGCCTGTCCCCTAGGGCTTGTGAGCTCGGGGTCTCGGGCGAGGATTAGGCGGGCATCGTCACCCGCTGTCAAAATCAAGTCCCGATGGGCGATCGGATTGGCGAAAACATAGGCAGGAAAGCCCGATTGTTTCAGTCCCAGCGAATCGCCGCCGCCGCGCAATTCCAGGTCGGTTTCAGCGATCTTGAAGCCATCATCCGTCCGCCTCAGAATATCGAGACGCTTTTGTGCCGTTTCTGATAGGGGCGGATCATAGAGCAGGATACAGGCGCTTTCCCTGCGGCCCCGGCCTACGCGGCCTCTTAGCTGATGAAGCTGAGCAAGACCGAAGCGCTCGGCCTGTTCAATGACCATTATCGTGGCATTAGGGACATTGACCCCCACTTCAACCACGGTTGTCGCCACCAGGATCTGAATCTTGCCGTCAGCAAAATCGGCCATGACCGCGTCCTTTTCCGGCCCCGACATCTTGCCATGAACCAGGCCAACGCCAGATCCGATCTGTGTGCGCAATTCGGCTGCGCGGGTCTCGGCGGCCTTTAGGTCGACCAACTCTGAATCTGACACCAGGGGGCATATCCAAAAGGCCTGAGCGCCTTCCTGGACCACCTGCCTTAGCCGACTCTCCACCTCGCCCACCCGGGTCATAGGCACGGCACGGGTCACCACGGGGGTGCGGCCGGGGGGCTTTTCATCGATTCGGCTGACATCGAGATCACCATAGAGGGTCAGTTCTAGGGTTCGAGGAATCGGCGTCGCGGACATGGCGAGTAGGTGGACGGCCTCGCCCTTGGCCTGGAGCCTTTGACGCTCTGCCACCCCAAACCTATGCTGCTCGTCCACCACAGCCAACCGAAGCGCGTGGAAGACAACATCGTTTTGAAAAAGAGCATGGGTGCCCACGGCCACCTGGACCGTACCCGCGGCGAGGGCCGCCAGCTTCTCGACCCGCGCCGCGCCCTTGTCCCGACCTGTCAACAGCACGGCCTTTACCCCTTGCGCCGCCAGGGGGGATGCCAGGGTCTCAAAATGCTGCCGGGCCAGGATTTCAGTTGGAGCCATCATGGCCGACTGTCCGCCGCTCGCGGCGACGTCGGCCATGGCCAGCATGGCGACCACGGTTTTGCCCGATCCGACATCGCCTTGCAGGAGCCGGCTCATTCGCTCACCAGATTGTAAGTCGCCGCGCACTTCTGAAAGGGCCCGTACCTGAGCGCCAGTAAGACGGAAGGGCAGGGCAGCCTCGACTTGATCGGCCAGGGTACTGGCGGGAATTTTCGCAGACGGCGATCTGCGCTGGGCGACCTTACGCTGTGCCATGGCCAATTGATGGGCCAGGAGCTCATCATAGGCCAATCTGCGCAGCTGTGGGGTTTGCTCAGTAAGGTCGTGTTCGAACTGGGGCGTATGGAGGCTCACCAAAGCCTCTTTCCAGCCCGGCAGGGCTTCTCGCGCCTTCCAGGCGGGATCCAGCCATTCCGGCAAGTCTGGGGCCCTGCTCAAGCTCTCCTGGACAAACTTACGGACGGTCCGGGCGGGAAGCCCCGCTGTCGCGGGATAGACGGTCTCGACATCAGGAATATCGTCGACTTTTTCCGGAAGGACCATGTAATCCGGATGGGACATTTGCAGGGTCAGGCCATAGCGCTCGACCTTGCCAGATACCCAGCGTTTGGCCCCGACCGGGTGCTTGGCTTCAAGCTGGCCGGCATAGGCCCCGAAGAAGATCAGGTCGACGGTGCCGGTTCCGTCAAAGGCCTTGATCCGCCAAGGCTGCTGAGGACCGCGGGGCTTTATATAGCCGTCAATCTCGATCAGCAGTGTCTCCACTTCGCCTTCGAGGGCCTCGACGACCGTCGTTTTACGGCGGCGGATCAGGCTATGGGGTTTGAGGAACAGGACATCTCGCACAATTGGCCCAGCCAGTTTTTCCAGGAGGGGCGCAATCCGCTCTCCGACGCCTTTGAGGCTGCCGATGGGCGCGTAAAGCGGAAATAGGATGGGTGGGCGCATGAAGGTGGGCGACAGGCTCTGGTGTTCGAGGACGACCCCCTCTATATCGGCCCCTTCCTCATGTTGAACAATCTCGAGACACGGCGAAAACGACTGAAGTTCCGGGCATGGCGCCGGGGCTTTAGGGAAGCGGACCTCATACTGGGGCCGTTTGTAGATATCTACGCCCAGAATTTTGATGAGTCCCAGCTCGACGAGCTTGAAGCTCTTTTGGAGTTTCCAGACCAGGATCTCTACGAGTGGATCGTAGAAAAGGCTGTAGAACCACCTGAAGCTAGTGGTGAAATCTTACAACAAATCAGGACGTTTAGAGACGAAGTTTATAAAAATCTAGGCGAAGACCATGGCGGCTGACGGCGCACGCGGCGTCAGTGCAGCGGATATGCGTCGGGTAACTCAAGATCCTGGTCGGTTAGATCTCTCCGGCGCACCAGAGGGCTATGATGCTCTGGTTATGGCCGACATTATCAAGGCGCGGGGCGGCCTGAGCGTCTTCGTAG
>CAITHQ010000080.1 GCA_903892305.1 uncultured Alphaproteobacteria bacterium | reverse complement strand
TTCTTTGTCCGTACCGTCCTGACCCGGCATGCCATTGTCGCCACGAAGGCCGCGACACAGGTTTTCAGCCATTTGGCCAAGGTCTTAGTCTATGGCGCGCCCCTGTTCGCCGGCGGTGCCAAGGGGCTTCCATCATGGCAGGTCTTCGCGGTCGCTATTCCCCTATCCATGCTGGGCACGGTGGTCGGTGGCCGCATGCTGGATCGTATGAGCGATGTAAATTTCAAGGCCTGGACCCGCTGGATCGTCACGACGGTCGGGGTCACCTACCTGTTCCAGGCTGCCCAACTCTTCCTGAAAGGTCATGGCGCATGAACCTCACCCTAAAGATCCTGGAAAATCCCTGGGTGAGGCTTGAGCCCCTGGGCGCGGAGCACAAGGAAGCCCTGCGCGCCGCCTGTACCGCCGATCCCGACACCTGGAACCGGCTCTATCCCTATTCCATGCTGGGCGAAGCCTTTGACCGCCGCTGGGAGGATTATCTGGTTAAGAGCCAGGCCGATGGCAGTTGGATGCAATATGCGGTCATGGTCGGTGGCCGCTGCATGGGGATGACTTGCCACATTGGTACAGATGCGGCCAATGCCAGCGTCGAGGTGGGTGGAACCTATTATCATCCGCAGGTTCGGGGCGGCGCGGTCAATCCGGCGGCCAAGCGCCTGATGATGGGTCATGCCTTTGACGCAGGGGCTCGCCGTGTCGTTTATCGCGTTGACGCCATCAACGCCCGCTCCAGGGCCGCCGTACTCAAGCTCGGGGCCGTGCAGGAAGGTCTCTTGCGTCAGGACCGGGTGACCTGGACCGGTCGCATCCGCGACACGGTTATCTTTTCCGTTCTGGCGGAAGAATGGCCGGGCGTCCGCGATCGGCTGGACGCCCGACTGTCCTCAATGCCCCGGGCCTAGCTAGCGGCCGTCCGCTCCGGTGCCGCCGGATAGAAGACCTCGGCAGCATGGTCGGCGACTTCCTGGGCGGTGTAGGGCCGTCCGGGATTGAAGCCATCGGTCTGCAGCATCTTGATCTCCCGCACGCCCCGTGAGGAGACGCCCAGGACCTTGCCCGTGTGATCGGCCGCAAGATCCGAGGCCATGAACAGTACGCCCGGTGCGATGTTTTCCGGCAGGCTCATGGGCTCAGGGTCGCGGCCGACGCGGCCGGGCAGGTCGGAGGTCATGCGGGTGAAGGCACCGGGGGCTAGGCCCATGACACGGATGCCATACTTGCGTCCTTCGATGGAGAGCACGCGCATAAAGCCGTAAATTCCGGCCTTGGCTGCCCCATAGTTGGACTGGCCGAAATTGCCGTACAGCCCAGAGGTCGAGCTGGTCATGATGATGGTGCCGGGCTTGCCGTTATCCTTGAGCCACTTCCAGACCGGCATGGTGCAGCAATAGGTGCCCTTCAGGTGCACCTTCACCACCAGGTCCCAGTCGGCCTCGCTGGTGTTGGCAAAAGTCTTATCCCGCAAGATCCCGGCATTGCAGACCAGAATGTCCACCTGCCCGAAGGCCTCTAGGGCTGTCTTCAAGATGTTTTCGCCGCCCTCCATGGTCGAGACGTCGTCGCCATTGGCTACGGCCTTGCCGCCCGCCGCGACAATGTCATTGACCACTTTCTGCGCTGCTGAAACCGAGCCTTCGCCCGAGCCGTCGCGTGAACCGCCCAGATCGTTGACAACGACGCTGGCACCTTCCTTGGCAAATAGTTTGGCATAGGCCTCGCCAAGTCCGCCGCCGGCACCCGTGATGATGGCCACCTTGCCGCTCAATAGTCCCATGAGTTTCACTCCCTGTGTCAGGTTTGTTTTGATGATCATCTGACTCGCAGAGGCTGGAGTCGAGCCCCTCTCGTCTGTGTTTTAGGGTGAGGCTGAGATTTCGACTCTACATCTGCTTGAGACCCGCTAGGCTTCAACCCAAGTCGCCAGTCACGTGCGGCCATGATTGGGAGTGCAGCCAGTGTCAGACCCTTCAGGTTCCGTGGAGACCCATGGCGCGTCAGCCATGGTCGACCCGCCTATCGCCAGCGCGCTTGGCGGAGACGGCAATCTCAATCGTGGCGGCGTCTCCTGGTCCCTCTTCGAGGGTGCACGAAACCCCTACATCATTCTGGTGACCATCTATATTTTCGTGCCCTATGTGGCGTCCGTCATGGTCGACGATCCGGTACGTGGCCAGGCCGTGATTTCCCAGTGGAGCCAGTACACTGGCTGGATCGTCATGCTCACCGCCCCCCTACTCGGGGCCTCCATCGATCAGATGGGGCGGCGGAAAATATGGCTGGCCCTGTTGGTGGCCGCCATGGTGCCAATGATGGCCGCACTCTGGTGGTCCAAGCCCGATTTGACGGGACTTTCGGTGACCGCCACCATGATGCTGACCACGGCTATTGGGGTCGGATTTGCCTATTCCGAAGTCCTGCACAATTCGCTGCTGATCCGGGCGGCGGGAATGGGGGCAGCGCATAAGGCGTCGGGCCTAGCCCTTGCGCTTGGCAATGGGTTTTCCGTCATTGCCCTGGGCTTTACCGCCTGGGCCTTTGCTCTGCCAGGCAAGGTGACCTGGAGCTGGGTGCCGGCAAAGCCCCTGTTTGGCCTAGATACCTTGACCCATGAGCACGAGCGGGTCGTTGCCCTCATGGCCGCCGCCATTTTCGCTATTGGTGCCCTGCCAATCTTCCTCTTTACACCTGATGCCGAACCCACGGGTATACCAGTCCTGAAGGCGCTCAAGGGCGGAGCCGAGCAGCTTTGGCGCATGGTCCGGACTGTAGGGCATTTTAAGGATGCAGCTGTCTATCTGGTCAGCAGGATGTTCTTTGTGGACGGCATGAATGCCGTGCTTACCTATGCCGGAATCTATGCCGTGGGCGTGATGAAGTGGCATGCCCTAGAAATGCTTTTCTATGGGGTCTTGCTGTCGATTTTGGCCGTTCTTGGTGGCTTTGTGGGGCGCTGGATGGACGCAGGCTTTGGCCCCAAGGTCTCGGTCAGGATTTCGATCGGTATGACCCTGGTGGCGCTGGTCGCCTTCCTGGGCATGAAGCCAGACCAGATCCTCTATTTCTGGAGCTATCCTCCGGAACTTCACCCGCCCGTCTGGGGTGGCCCAGTTTTCCGAACCTTGCCAGAAATCATCTTTTTGCTGATCGGGTTCGTGAATGCCGTTTTTATCACCTCGCAATACGCCTCAGCTCGCACCTTACTGACCCGATTGACCCCGGCCGCTCAGACAGGTGCCTTCTTTGGCGTCTATGCCCTATCCGGTGTCGCGACGGGATGGCTTGGGCCCATGTTGGTCAATTTTGGCACCAATTTGACGGGCACCCAGCAGGGAGGCTTTGCCTCAATCATTGTTCTGCTGGCGATTGGGCTTTTCGGACTGATGTTTGTGCGCGGCGGGGGGCGTCAGAGCCTTTAGTCGACATCACAGCGGGCATTCGTGGTTATTACAGGCAGGCGACTTCCGAACTTTTTCTCGGCTTCAAGTAATAGGTCGACGTAAACGTAATCGGATTTGGAAGGGCCTTCTGAAGCGGCGAAGTGTAGGTATATTTGGCCTCAGCAACGATGATGCTATCGTTGGTGGTCAGTAAACCGGACGGCAGACCAGCTGTGCTGGTAAGATCGCCGAAGGACCCCTTGTGCTTGGTGCAGGCGACCGACAAGGCCCCAACATTGTCGGCCTTGATGCTGCTAAACCGTATGGCAAGCGTCCCCGTCGGGAAGGGTTTCATGATGGTATCACCAATCGAGAAGATATCGTCCACGGCGGCTTGATTGAGGGACGAAGATTGGGTCACCAAGTCGCCGACGGTGGAGGCGACATGGCTGGCACGGCGACTGGCCATCATGGCCTGGGTCATTTCCGCCATACCAAAATACATGAGCAGCATGACCGGGGCGACGAAGGCAAACTCGACCGCTGCTGTGCCGCGGCTATCTCTGGAAAAGCGTCTTAACATGCCGCACCCGTCGGAGGATTGGATGACCAGGGCTCATTGCGGAAGCTGGTGGCTGCCGTAATCAACCGTTTTCCACTGCCACTTCCCATATTGACCAGGGACTGATCCAGAAGCGGGGTGAAAACATGCCACTCGTAATAGGTCCGGACGAGGACCACATCGCCGGCCTGGCCAGGGGACCAGCAGGTGGTGTTCGGTTTGAAATTGCTTGGGTCGATCGCTCCTGCGCCGCTGGTACCAGCAAGGTTTGCGAAGGTCTGAACATCAACGGTTAGGTAGGAAGAGCAGGGGGTCTTGAGCCAGGCCATGTTGTCACAAACCAGTGTCTTGAACTGAGCCTTGCTTGTATTTGTCGCTTGGAACTCTCCGGTTCTTAGCTGCCGCGCCGCACTATCTGTTGCGCTTTGCAAGGTCGAGGAGGCCATGAAGACCATGCCAAGTTCGATGGTGCCGAACATCAGAACAAGGAAGGGCAGAAGCACGACTGCGAATTCGACCGCAACCGCACCCTGACTTGCTTTGCAAAATCTTCGAAGGAAGCCCTGCCGGTGTTTTGAACTTCGCATGGGTTCTGACTCTTTTTTTAGAGTCTCAGAAATAGCAGGCTTTGCTGAATCGGAAGTTTAAGGAACCAAGGCTCTTGAAGCGCTGGCGACGGATCCAAGCGCTTGAGGTATGCCGCCCATGGCGGCACCAGAACCCTGGGATGCAGATCCCGAAGCCCCAGCAGCGGCGCGGTTTGCCCCAGCCCTTCCGGCAGACGGATCGGCCGAACCTTGTTCAGAGTTCGTTTCCCCTGGCAAAGGATAGCGGGCGCAGAGTGGGCTGCACGCAAAGTTAGAAATGGTTGCGACCCCATTGGCCTCGCCGGCCCGGATCGGCCCGGTGATCATTGATACGCGTCCTCGGGCGGAGTCGGTGACCATCAGGACTTGGTCCAAGAGAGTCCGTCCTTGATCATCCAGGATCAAGAGGTTGGTTTCGCCAAAGGTGCGCCCAAGCAGAATCGCTGTTCTGCGATCCAGAACGGTGATGTCGGCAATTCCAGCATTGCCCAGCATGATCCGTTTGGACCCTGCCGGTAGCGTGATCCTAATGCTTCGGTCTAGGGGGACGGAAAAGACATTTTCAGCGAAGGCGGACGCTGATGAAGCGCCGACAAAGAGGGTGCCTAAGGCAAGGACAAGCAAGCGGCGCATAGTTGGCTTCCAAAAAATGTCGCCCTCAGAATCAAATAGAATGGTCAACAAAGGCTAAATTTTCGACGACTCACGCGTGCGCGAGAATCATTAAGTCAAAATGCCGGAATCACTCAAATCTGAACAACATGGTTAATCGAATATAATCATGAACAACAGTAAACTATATTATATTTGAGGAATAATTTTTGTTGTTTACTCAGAATTAAGCGCCATGACCGAGAGTGAACTTGCGAATTCGGAAAGAGCGGGCCAGACGGCTTTATCCTTCCTCGTCTGTCCGCACCAACAAGGAGATACATTATGACCCAGTTTGTTTCGCGCTTTCTCAAGGACGAATCCGGCGCCACGGCCATTGAATATGGCCTGATTGCTTCGCTGATCGCCGTCGCCCTGATCGCCGTCATGAAGACCATGTCGGGCAAGGTCTCCACGACCTTCGCCAACGTCGCCAACGCGATGCCATAAGAATTAGACTTCGGTCTAAGAAGACTGGGCCGCAACGCCGACGCGTTGCGGCCCTTTTTCGTTTAAATCCTTCATTCACTCTACGCAGACAGAATGAGGTGGTTGAAAACTTCCCTCAGGGCGCGTCGATGATCCACGACCTCCAGATCGCACTTCTTTCGATCTTTCCGGCTATGGTCATCCTGGCAGGGCTGCGAGACATGACAAGCTATACGATCCCAAATTGGATCTCGTTTGGCACGCTACTGGCCTTCTTTCCTACAGCCTTCGCCTTGGGCCTCCCGCTCCCGGTAATAGGGATCAACCTCACCGTGGGACTTGTCGCCTTGATCCTTGGGATGGGCATGTTCGCCCTCGGATGGATCGGCGGCGGCGATGCTAAACTCTTTGCCGCAGCTGGGGTCTGGCTTGGCTATCCAAGCTTTATCGGTTTCACCATGATCACCGCGATTGCAGGGGGACTTCTTGCGGTCGGTTTGCTCGGCATGCGGTCGCTATGGGTGCGACGTTATGTCGTTGGTGGACCGCCATGGTTTGAACGGCTAACGACCCATGGGGAAAATGTTCCCTACGGCGTGGCGATTGCTGCCGGTGCTCTGTTTGCTTATCCCGCCTCGGCCTTGATGCAGGCCTTCACCCCTAGCCTTTAGGAGTGGCGGCCTTAGGGCCATATTAACCATATCAGCTGCAGTTTAGAGCTTGCGACAAAACGTCGAAACTCGAACTCGTCTACTCTCCAGAAGGTAGAGTAAACTTACTTAGACCGAATATCGGGAATATGGTCGCGTATTCATGAACCGGGCCCGACTCGTCGTCCTACTCATTGCCCTAGCGCTTGCGCTCATCCTGGCTATTTGGGTCGGTAAACTGGCTACACCCAGAGCGCCGACCGCTGTGGCGACCGCCCCCGAACCGCCGAAGAAGCCCATGACCCAGGTTCTTGTAGCGAAGCGGAACCTCCCGATTGGAACCCGGTTGACCCAGGATGATCTTGCCTGGCAGCCCTGGCCTCTGGAGGCGCTGAACAAGGCCTTCATCACGGACGGTATGGCGCCAAGGTCTGACGACACCCCCAAAACTATTCGGGGTGCCATTGAGGCCACAACGGCCAAGGCCGCCAAGGCGACCCAGGACCTGATCTCTCCGACCACATCTGTCATGGCTTTGGTTGGCGCGGTGGTGAAGGACACGATCGCAGCGGGCGAGCCTGTGACGGCAGCCAAGGTTATTCGCGCTGGTGACAGCAATTACATGTCAGTCGTCATTGCCTCGGGCATGCGGGCCATATCCATTGCCATTAATGCTGAGAGTGCCGTCAGCGGCTTTATTCTGCCCGGCGACCGGGTGGATGTTCTGCAAACCCGCCCCAGCAGCTTGGACGGTAAAACCTTCGAAACCCAGACCCTGATGCACAATGTGCGGGTGCTGGCGATTGATCAGAAGTCCTTAGCTGACAAGGGCGCAACTGCCATGGTTGGGTCGGTTGCGGTTTTGGAAATCCCTGCACGGTATGTCGACATCATCGCCAAGGCTAAGTTGCAGGGCGAAATGCAGCTTGTGCTGCGGTCCTACACCGATATCGGCGGAGGTGCCGGTCCCGGCGGCGTCAATGGCAATCCAGCTCCGCAGCCTCCGGCTCACGCCCTGACCGTTTACCGCGCGGGTCAAGCTTCAGACGTGGTGGTCCGATGAGAGCCCCAAAACTCGTTCTGGCCCTTGCGGCGCTCGCGGCTTGGATCTTGCCCCCTGCCCCTGCGGCCATCGCCCAGACCGCCGGAGGGACCAGTGGCGTCATACGCATTGATCTCGCCGCACCTGGCGGATCTTCGCAGTCTTTAGCCCTGCCCCAGGGAAAATCGGCGATCATCGACCTGCCCATGGATGTCCGTGATGTGCTGGTGACAAACCCAGGCACTGCGCAAGCCGTACTTCGCACGCCCCGTCGTATCTTCATTTTGGGTCAGACTCCCGGAGCTACAGACGCCGTCTTCTTTGACAGCACGGGGCGGCGGGTTCTGTCGCTGAACATTCGCGTGGACATTGACGTGTCCTCCTTAGCTCAAACCATCAATCGCCTTCTGCCCAATGCCCAAGTCCACGTCGAAGCCATCAATAACAGCCTGATTTTGTCAGGCCAGGTGGCCAATCTCGGTGATGCCGACCGGGCGCTGCAGATTGCAAAGGCATCGGTACCGACCGCTGCCGGTGGAGGTGGCTCCGGGGGCGGTGCCGCAGAGTCCGTCATCAACATGCTTGGCATAGCTGGCAAGGACCAGGTTATGCTGAAGGTTCGCGTTGTCGAGATGCAGCGCAACGTCATCAAGCAGTTAGGATTCAATCTCAACGCTGTTTTGAATCAACTGGGCGAGCCGCAATATCTTCTGGGTTCGGCGGCCACCTTTGCCGTGAACGGCGCGCTCCTTGGCGGGATGAGCGCTGGCTATAAGCTGGACACAAAAATTCAGCCTCAAGTAGAAATTCCTTGCGGAGCGGGTTTTGTAGAGGGTGCCTTGTGTCCGATCGTCTCCCGGACATCTCGTGTCGCGACGAATCAGAACACCGCTGGAAGCCCTGGCCTAAATTCAGCTGAGTCCACCATCAAGGCCTTTGAACGTGTTGGCATGGTTCGGACCTTGGCAGAACCTAACCTCACGGCTGTGTCCGGCGAGGGTGCCAAATTCCTGGCCGGGGGGGAATATCCGGTCCCGGTCGCTCAGGATAAAACTGGGTCGATTACAGTTGAATACAAGCCCTTCGGCGTCGGTCTTGGTTTTACACCCGTTGTGCTGTCCTCAGGGCGCATCGCGCTCAAAATCTCAACTGAAGTTTCGGAACTCACCACCACGGGTGCCTTCACCCTGGGCAGCTCAGCCTCTGGCACCGCACTGACCATTCCGGCCCTCACCGTCCGGCGCGCGGAAACGAGTGTTGAATTGCCGTCTGGGGGTTCGATGATGATCGCTGGCTTGATCTCCCAGTCGACCAAGCAAAACCTGGATGGTCTTCCGGGGGTCGGGGCAATCCCAATTTTGGGCAGTCTATTCCGTTCCCGCGACTTCCTGTCGGGCGAAACCGAGCTGGTGATTATGGTCTCCCCCTACATTGTCCAATCGACAAACCCGGACAAGTTTCAAACCCCGGCAGACGGGCTGCGCATCGCAGATGACGCCTCCACCATACTGCTGGACCAGCTGAACAAAGCTTACAAATCCAAGCCGCAACCAACCGCAAGTCGCACTTATCAAGGTCCTTACGGGTACGTGATCGAATGAAATCTCTTGCCGTCATCCTGTCTGTCGGAGTCCTTCTGGGCGTCTGCGGTTGTGCAACACCTGGCCTCCAAGCGCGCGAAGATGAGAAGCCGCCAACGGTGCTGGACGGTTATAAAGCCCGCGCCTATCCAACAGACGCCGAAATCCAGCTGGCCGTCCACGCCCAGGGGCTATCAAGCACCCAGGCAGATGCCCTGGGACAATTTTCGAGCGAGTGGGACGCAGATCAGGGGGGCGTGATCACGCTGCGTGCGCCCGATGGCGCACCCAATGCCGGCGCGGCCTTTCGGACAGCAGAGGGTGCCCGCGCATTCCTTATTCGCCAAGGCGTTCCCGAGGATCAGATTGTCATCGCCGGATATGATGCCCGCGGCGTCGCCGATCCTAACCTCTTGATGACCTACACCCATTATAAGGTCGATATCCCGGTCTGCGGGAAGACTTGGACGAACCTCGCAAACACTATGGTCAACGAACCCAACCGTAATTTCGGATGCGCCGTACAGGCTAACATGTATGCCCAACTCGCCAATCCTGGCGATCTCGTGCACCCGCGCGCCTCCACGCCCAGCGATTCGGGTCGGAGACTTACGATTCTTGACCTCTATCGTAAGGGCCAGACGACCTCCTCCGCCAAGGATGAGAACGCCAAGGGTACGCTATCGAAGGCAATTCAGTGAGCGACGTCCTATGACAACCAATTCCCAGGATATCGACTTCGAGTTTGACGCCGATGATGCGTTCTCATTGGCGGCCCCTGCTGCCGAGAGCCTGACTCAAGCCATTTCCCTGAAGCCGAAACACCCGCAAAGCACCAGCATATTTGACGGTCCAGGCGGAGAGTCCGCGGTGTCTGGGACCATTGAGCTATCAAATCTGGCATCTGCGACGGTCGCGTCTAAAGAAACCCCGGATGCAAGTCTCGGCGATCCGAAACTGCCTCGCATTACCGTCCATGTCTTCTGTGAGTCGCAGACAACGGCAGAGCAGGCGCACAAGGCAGCCTCTGATCGCCGCCTTGCGGGCCTTGTGGTCATTGTGAAAATGGGCGGCTTGGCAGAAGCCTGCCAAGCTTACCAATCACAGCCTACGCCGTCCCTAGTCATGGTTGAGAGCCATGACGCGCCAAATCAAATGATCGCCTATCTCGATCAGTTGGCCGAGGTCTGTGACCCCGGCACGAAGGTCGTCGTACTCGGCGCGTCAAATGACATCACGCTCTATCGTGAGCTCATGCAGCGCGGTGTTTCAGAGTATTTGGTGCCGCCGTTCACGCCCTTGCAGATCGCGCACACCGTCAACACTCTCTATGCCGATCCCACAGCACCGTTTATCGGCCGACAGGTGGCATTCTGCAGCGCCAAAGGCGGTTCGGGTGCCTCGACCATCGCCCACAATATCGCCCACTCAATCGCTGAAAAACTTCTAATGGGCGCGGTTCTGGTAGACTTGGACCTACCCTTTGGAACGGCCGGGCTGGATTTCGACCAGGACCCCCTGCATGGGATAGCTGATGCCTTGACTCAGCCACATCGTCTCGATGCTGTTCTGATGGAACGGATGATGGCCCGGTGCACCGACCGGCTCTCCTTATTTGCAGCACCGGCAAGCCTCGACGATGACTATGAAATTCCAGGCGAGGCTTACGAGGAAGTCACCCGCAAAATTCGGGCAGCTGCACCGTTTATCATTCTCGATTTGCCCCACATCTGGACCTCCTGGACACGCAAGATCCTGCTAGAGTCTGACGACCTGATCATCGTCGCGACCCCTGACCTAGCCTCCTTGCGCAATGCCAAGAACCTGGTCGATCTGTTCCGGCGCGCCCGACCTAATGATCCACCGCCGCGCCTGGTCCTAAACCAGGTTGGCGTGCCCAACCGTCCTGAGATCAGCCTCAAGGACTTTGGCGAGGCGCTTGGCCTGACACCGTCTCTATCTCTTCCCTTTGACCCAAAGGTCTTTGGGCAAGCGGCCAATAATGGGCAGATGCTGTCTGAAGTGGCCCCGAAATCCCGCATCGCCGAAGGCATTGATCACCTCGCTCAGCAGATTGCGCGCCGGGATCCGCCCGTGGTGGAAAAAACCTCTATTCTCTCAAGCTTGTTCAAGCGGAATTAGATGTTCGGCAAGCGTCCTTCGCCTGGAGCGCCGTCTTTAAGGCCTGCAAATGCACCTGCTCAGGGCGCTTCGGCCATATCCACGCGCCCTCAGAGGGTCGAGATTGAGGCCGGACCAGGGCTGAAGGCTGCTGAGATGCTCAGCGCTCCGGCCCTTGCAGCCTCGCCAGTGGGTGGCTTGGTCGCGCCAAAGCCGACAATGGCCTATGATCAACTCAAAGCGGCGCAGGGCCCCGCGTCAGCTGTTCCAGAGCAATCTGAGTACTATCACGCCACCAAGACGACCATTTTTACGGCCCTGATCAACACCATCGATCTGGGCCAACTGGCTAATCTTGATTACCAGACCGCCAGTGATGAAATTCGCGATATCGTTGCTGAGCTGGTCGCGATTAAAAATGTTTCCATGTCCGTCGCCGAGCAGGACATGCTCGTTCAGGACATCATTAATGACGTTTTGGGCTATGGCCCTTTAGAGCCGCTTCTGGCCCGAGACGATATTTCTGACATCATGGTCAATGGTGCGGCGCGGGTGTTTATCGAAGTTGCCGGCAAGGTCCAGCTGACCAATGTACGCTTCCGGGACAATACCCAGCTGATGAATATCTGTCAGCGCATCGTAAGCCAGGTCGGGCGACGTGTGGACGAAAGCTCGCCCATTTGCGACGCCCGTCTCCCCGACGGTTCCCGGGTCAATGTTATCGCGCCGCCCCTCGCCCTCGATGGTCCGACACTGACCATCCGGAAGTTCAAAAAAGACAAGCTGACCATGAAGAACCTGGTCGACTTCAAGGCGATCAGTCCTGAAGGCGCGCGAGTCTTAGGGGTTATCGGCGCATGCCGCTGCAACGTGATCATTTCGGGCGGAACTGGCTCTGGAAAGACAACCCTGCTCAACACCCTGACAGCGTTTATTGACCCCACAGAGCGTGTGGTCACCTGCGAAGACGCCGCCGAGCTTCAACTGCAACAGCCTCATGTCGTTCGGCTGGAAACCCGCCCCCCTAATCTGGAGGGGCAGGGGACCATCACCATGCGTGATCTGGTCAAGAACTGTCTTCGAATGCGCCCTGAGCGGATTATCGTCGGCGAAGTCCGCGGACCTGAAGCCCTCGACCTGCTTCAAGCCATGAATACAGGCCATGACGGCTCTATGGGCACGCTGCATGCCAATAGCCCGCGCGAAGCCATTGGCCGGATGGAATCCATGATCACCATGGGGGGCTATGGTCTGCCATCGCGAACCATCCGTGAAATGATTGTCGGGTCCGTGGACGTTATCGTCCAGGCCGCCCGTCTCCGAGATGGATCCCGTCGAATTACTCACATTACCGAAGTGGTGGGCCTGGAGGGTGATGTAATCGTCACTCAAGACCTCTTCCTCTACGAAATTACCGGCGAAGACCAAAACGGCAATGTTGTTGGTCGCCATAGGTCAACCGGTATCGCGCGTCCGCGGTTCTGGGATCGTGCCCGATATTATGGCCTGGAACGTGAATTGGCCGAAGCCCTGGACGCAGCGGAGTAGCTGGCGGTGAACACTACACTCATCACCGTTGTCATTGCGATTTTGGGTTTTGTGTCGATCGCTGGGATCGGCCTGGCCTTTACAGGTGCGGAGACAGGAAGCGCAAAGGCCTCCAAACGCGCCCAGACCCTTGCGAAGACGCGCGCCCGGGAGAGCGGCGGACTTAAAAACGATGGCCAGACGCCTGAGCAAAGGCGGGCGCAAATCATCAAGTCGCTGAAGGAGCAGGAGCGGCAAGCCAAGAAGGCAAGCATCTCAATTTCGGCGCGTATGGTCCATGCGGGCTTCTCAGAGCAACCACAAATTTACTGGATGATCTGCGCCGGCGTTGGCTTATTTGCCGCCGCCCTCGCCCTCGTCTTCAAGCAACCGCTCTTGATTGTTATCGGTGCCGCCTTTGGCGGTGGTCTGGGCCTACCCCTATGGGTGCTCGGCATGCTTGGAGACATGCGCTTCAAGAAGTTTACGGCCGCCTTTCCTGACGCCATGGATATCATTGTTCGAGGTGTAAAATCGGGCATGCCTCTGCAGGACTGCCTTCGTATCATCGGCACAGAGAGCGCAGAGCCCCTCGGCGGTGAATTCAAACGGATGAAAGAGTCCCTCGCCATGGGGGTTAGCATCGAGCAGGCTCTCGAAAAAATGTACAGCCGGGTGCCGACCCAGGAAGTGCGCTTTTTCGCCATCGTTCTCGCCATTCAGGCAAAGACTGGCGGTAACCTTGCTGAGGCGCTCTCAAATCTCTCTAGCGTCATCCGTGCACGGAAGATGATGCGTGAAAAGGTCAATGCCTTATCTGGGGAAGCCGTCGCCTCCGCGGCGATCATTGGTTCTCTGCCCCCCGTGGTGATTGTGATCATTAGCTTGGCAAGCCCAATCTACATGCAGCCCATGTTCACCACGCCCAAGGGGCACACCATGTTGGGCATTGGCGCAGCCGTGATGGCCTTCGGTATTTTTGTGATGCGCAAAATGATTAACTTCAAAATCTAGGCGCTCACCATGACTTTCGAGCAAATCGCAGATCCAAAGAACCTGATTTCTCTGTTCGTGGCAGTTATCGCTTTTGCCACGGTCATGACGATCGCTGGACCATTTTTCCAACAGTCGACTCTGTCCAATCGAATGAAGTCGGTGTCCTCCCACCGCGAAGCCCTGCGGCGCAAGTCGCGGGAGGCAATGGCCAAGGGTGGTCTTGGCCAGGGTGCCCTTAGACACGTAGACGAGGGCCTCTATAAGCGAGTGGTCGAGCGCCTGAACCTGAACCGCCTTCTGGAAGATCCGCAGGTTATCGACAAGTTGGCGCAGGCGGGGTTTCGAGGCCCTGGTCCCGTCTCCACCTTCTATTTCTTCCGCTTGGTCACCCCAATCGCGCTCGCCTTGGCGACGACCATCTATGTGTTCACCGTCGGCGGTGCAGACATGCCGCAGACCAACAAGACCGTCTTCATCATGCTCGCGGCGGTCGTCGGCTATTATGCGCCGAATATCTATATTGGAAACATCGCCGGGAAACGCTTGGCGTCTATCGTCCAGGCCTTTCCTGACAGTCTCGACCTGCTGTTGATCTGTGTCGAAAGTGGCATGTCAGTCGAGGCCTCGATCGCCAAGGTGGGGCAGGAAATCGGCATGTCATCGATTGAGCTTGCAGAGGAATTCGCCCTCTTAACGGCAGAGTTGTCCTATCTTCCTGAACGCAGGGTCGCCTATGAGGGCTTGGCTCGCCGGGTTAATCATCCGGGCATTCGCTCGGTCACCATGGCGATGATCCAGTCAGAGAAGTACGGCACACCCCTCGGATCGGCCTTGCGTGTCATGTCCAAGGAAAACCGCGAAATGCGCATGTCTGCGGCGGAAAAAAAGGCAGCCCAGCTTCCCGCCCAGTTGACCGTACCCATGATCGTCTTCTTCCTGCCCGTGCTGTTTATGGTGATCCTGGGCCCAGCGATCATCACGGTTCAGGAAATGATGGATAAGAAGCCCGCAGCAGAAGCGCCGCGATAGCGCGGCGTCTCAGGCCAACAATCTTTGTAAGGTTTGCTCAGCGATCGCCGCCATTCTCGGATCGTCGGCCAAGCCCGCAGCCAACAAGACAACCACATAATACATAGCCCAACCACGCGCCCGGTCCCAGGTTGCATCAGACGCCCCGTAGGCGTCGATGGCTGCTTGCCGTGCAGACTCGGACTCCAGCAGCATCCAGATCGACGATAGATCGTTTGCCGGATCGCCTGCGGTCATGTCACCCCAGTCGATGAAGGCCTTTAGCTTACCATTCTGGACAATCACGTTCCGAGGATGTGGGTCCCCGTGCACCCACACCCCATCAAGATCAATCGGTGCCTTGACCCCGGCTTCCCAAATTACAATGGCGCGACGATCAATTAAATCCGTCTTGGAGCTCAGGAATTCCAGCTGCTTGTCGAACATTTCTTTGCGCGTCGCCAGGGGAACGCCTCGCACCGGGTTGTGCGGCGCGTCCGTGGGCGCTGGTTTATGCAGTGCCCTGAAGAACGCCGCGAGGATGGGGCCCTGATCAGCATCAGGTGGATCGAGATCTGCCGTCTGACCTGAAATCCAGGGGACTATGCTCCAGGTCCAGGGGTAACCAAGCTCAGGGATCCCCAGTCTGATTGGAACAGGCGTCAATAGGGGAAGGCGAGGGGCAAGGCCTTGCAGCCATTTCTGCTCGGAGTGGATAAACTCAGCGCCCATAGTCCTGCGAGGTAGGCGCACCGCGAGGTCCTCCCCCAGCCGGAACATGACATTGTCCCAACCAGAGGCCTCGAAGGATAATGACAGGTGCGCAAGGTCGGGATGCTGGCTGGCGATCAACCGGGCGACTAGGTTCTGGTCAACCTCAAACTCAGCATCAGGGGTCTTAGATGCAGCGACCAAGAGCGCGCCCTATTGCCCCTGGCGCACAGTGTCCCAGGACCGAACCTGGCCGGCTGCCGTAGCATTGCGCAGATATGCCAGATTGCTCTCGACGATTTCGGGCGGAAGATCCTGTCGCGCTAGGCGCTCAGCCTCATCCAGTCGACCTTCAAGACCCAGGATCAGCGCTAAATTCTGACGAACTGCGATCTCCGCGCCGGGCTTGGTCGCGGCCGTTCGCAACAGGGATTCGGCCTTGGCGCTCTCCCCATGACCGGCCAAGAAGAGCGCGTAGTTTGTCATGACGGTGGGATTGTCGGGTGCCAGGACCAAGGCCTGTCTATGGGACGCCTCGGCCTCATCGCTGCGCTGGGCTTGTTCATATGCCACCGCCAATAAGGTCACAGGACGCCAATCTTGCGGTGCCAATCCTTGAGCCTGTCTGGCAGGCTCTATGGCGTAGAAACCCTGACCTCGACCAATCTGCGACCGGGCGACTTCTAAGAGGGCGTCAACATTTTTGGGATCGACCACCAAAACTCGCTGGGCGGCCTCTAGGGCTTCCTCAAAATTTCCAAGGGTTCGAAGAGCCTGTGACAAACCCACACCGGCCTGGGCGTCGCGACCATCAACCTGAATTTCCTTGGCCCAGAAGGCTGCCCGGGCCAGGGGATCCAAACGCTTGGCCATGGCGCGATCTTCCGGGCTGGCCTTGTGCGGGGCTTCAGGACTCTGCGCCGCCCCAGGCTTCATCATAGGAATGGTCACGACATCGGGTTTGGCCACCGGGCTTACTGCGGCCTGCGGTGCGGGATCGGCCAGGGCTGCAGTGGTCCAAACCATGCACAGCGAAAGGGCAGTTGCGGTGATGGTCGACATGCGACACATGGTCTGACTCGTGGCTCCGGGTGACATCTCATGGTCACCTAAGGCCTTAAAGGAATCGTTAAGCATAAATCGGAGCCGCCATGAGCGATGTGATCCTCAAGACATCGGACCAGACGACCGTCCCGGTCTTTGCGCTCAGCGAGGCCGAACTGGAATCCTATCTCGCCTCAGCTCCAGACTTTCTGCGGGTATTTGCCGCTTCAAATGCGTTCAAGGCCAAGATGGGCCAAGTCCTTTCAGTCCCCGGACCTAGCGGCGCAGTCGAGCGCATTTTGTTCGGCGTCGGAGGTGGCACCGATCCCACCATCTTCCGGGCGCTTGCGGCCAAGCTTACGGCTGGCGACTATGAACTCCAGACCTTCCCCTCAACCTTAAATCTAGATGACATTGTCCTGGCCTTCGGCCTCGGATCCTACGGCTTTGATCGCTACAAGCATCGCAGTGGAGCCCGCCCAAAGCTTTTGGCACAAGGTGCCAATATTGATGAAGTGGCGCAGATTGTCGAAGCCTGCGCCCTGGCCCGGGATATGACCAATACCCCGGCTTCAGACCTCGGACCCTTCCAGATTGAAACCATCGCCCGGGACATGGCTGCGGCTTTCAAGGCTGACATTTCGGTCATTATCGGTGATGACCTGCTCACTCAGAACTATCCCGCCGTCCATGCCGTGGGCCGCGCCGCTGCCGCAGATCGCGCCCCGCGCATGATCGAGATGACCTGGGGGGCGGCTGACCATCCCTCCGTGGTTCTGGTGGGCAAGGGGGTGACCTTTGATACAGGCGGTCTCGACATCAAGCCCTCCGCCGGCATGCGGCAGATGAAAAAAGATATGGGCGGTGCAGCCCATGTTCTGGCCCTTGGCCGTATGGTTATGGCCGCAAATCTGCCTGTGCGACTGACCATACTGGTCCCCGCCGTCGAGAATGCCATTTCAGGCGATGCCATGCGGCCGGGGGATGTGCTCAATTCCCGCAAGGGTCTGACCATAGAGGTCGGCAATACCGACGCCGAGGGCCGGTTGATCCTCGCCGACGCCCTGACCCGGGCGACAGAGCTTAATCCAGTCTTGACCCTGGACATGGCCACTCTCACCGGCGCGGCGCGAGTCGCACTGGGGCCGCAACTGCCGCCCTATTTCACAGATGATGAGGCCCTGGCGGCCGACATTGCCGCCTGTGCCCTCGAGGCCCATGACCCGGTCTGGCGCCTGCCCCTTTGGAAGGGCTATGTGGACGCTCTGGACTCTGACATTGCTGACATCAAAAACGATCCTGACGGCTGGGCTCAGGCTGGATCTGTCACCGCCGCCCTATTCCTTCAGAAGTTTGCGCCAACCACGTCCTGGGCGCACTTTGATATTTTCGCTTGGAACCCCCGCAACCGACCTGGCTGGACCTCTGGCGCAGAAGCGCAAGCCATTCGCGGGCTCTATCGGCTGCTGAGCCGGAGGTTTGCGTGACGGTTGACGGGCGTTTGACCCTGCTGCGTGACGGTCTGGCCAGGCGATCTCTTGAAGGGGTACTTGCCGCCAATGCCTATGGCGACACAAAGCCCATGCAGGTCTGCGCCGCCCAGGCCTCGGTCTATGACCGGCCTGACCCTGCCGCGGAGCAACAGACCCAATTGCTGTTTGGCGAGGTGTTTGACGTCCTCTCAGAGACCGGCGACTTCGCCCTGGGGCAGGGGCGTCGGGATGGCTATGTGGGCTTTGTGCCCAAGGCGGCCCTTTCTGATATGGGCCCGCACCCCACCCACTGGATCTGTGTTCCCCAGACCTTTGGATTTGCATCGCCAGACATAAAGTCAGCAGCCTCTGGCCCCTACAGCCTTAATTGCCTCATCACCGTCACCCAGACCGAGGGGCGGTTCCTGTTTGCACAGGGCCTCGGCTGGATCGTGGCTGAGCATGTTCTGCCCATTGGGATGTTCAAGACAGACTTTGTTGCCACTGCGGAAGGTCTGCTCGGTGCCTGCTATCTCTGGGGCGGGCGTATGAGTACGGGGCTGGATTGCTCAGGCCTGGTTCAGCAGGCGCTCCTGTCTAGCGGCGTTGCCTTTCCTCGAGATACAGACCAGCAATTGGCCATGGGCCATGCCGTAGAGGCCAGCGGTATTCAAAGGGGCGACTTGGTGTTCTGGCGGGGACATGTGGGCGTCATGGTCGACACAACCACGCTCATTCATGCCAATGCCCATCATATGATGACGGCGCAGGAGCCCTTGGCCGAGGCTATCAGCCGAATTGCCGCCGGGCCAACAGGTGACCCTGTCGGCTATCGGCGGCTTTAGGATCCTACTTCGCGGCTGCCGCAGCAGGCGCCGCAGCCGCTGGGGCCGTACCCTCGGCAACCGGAGCTGCGCCTTCCGCCGGGGCGGCAGCGGGCGCTGCTGCAGCCGGGGCCGGAGCTGGCACTGGTAGAGTCGAACCCTGGGCATGCAGGTAGGCGATCACATTGATCCGGTCTTCCGGCTTCTTCAGGCCGATAAAGCCCATCTTGGTGCCAGAAATGTACTTCTGGGGTTCTTTCACGAACTCATAAATATGCTGGTAGTCCCAGATTGGCTGCTTGCCGCCGAACTCGGTCATACCGGCCGAATAGGCTAAGCCCCCGTGGCTGCCGGGC
>CAITHQ010000079.1 GCA_903892305.1 uncultured Alphaproteobacteria bacterium | reverse complement strand
TCTGGCCGTTACACCCCAGCCCTGACTATCGCAGAACTTGGTGGTGAGATTTCGCTGAGACGGGATGGAGACGTCGTTGGCGGCCTGTCTGCCCGTGCTGACCCGCAGATATAGAGCTGCACGTCGAGCTTGGTCGACGGCTGGCTTGGGGGCGAAGGCCATGGTCAGGCTCCAACAGAAACAGGGAAGGGCACGGTCGCGCCACCGACTATAATTCTAATGCGGCGCACCAAGGAAGGCGCGCAGATCAGCCCCCAGCAACTGCTCGATGGCGTCCAGCTCCGCATCGGTGACCGGCAAGTTGGGCCCAAGGTCGCTTTCAAGGCGTTGGGGAAGGTCCTGAGGGGCACGCTGCGCCCGCCGCACCCAGGAACGGGGCGGGGAAAGCGGAGCAGCGATGCGACGCATTCGGGCCATAGACCCTTCATGGCGCATCCGAGCCGCCCGTTCGACCGCACTACCTGGGCTAAATTAGGCGAGGTTTTGCGCCGATCGGCCATTGGGGTCCGACTTCGCCGCGCAAAATTGGATTTGCGGATCGTTTCTGCAAAGCGCGGTCCATTGCTTCTTTAAGTCCGTCGCTGTTTTCACCGAACGCATTCAGGACATGTGTGCAGAGATCCTCAAAAGGCCCCTCGGCTGTTGATGACGCAGGCACTCCAATGATCGCCATAGAATGGTTCGCCAAACTGATGATTATAAAATCACGGACGACATCGGGCCAACGACCACCAGGATCCGGTTGGTATTGTTCGATCCACGCGTCGATCGGCGCCTTGATCTCGGTAAGGGCTGCAGTCAGCAGCGCTACGGGTTGTTTAAGGCCCGCACTCCGTCTGACATGTATAGCCTGCCCACCCATGTTGGGACTATTGTTTGCGACACGGATGGCTTGGTCTGCGAGCCAAAGGCCAATGGCCTCTTGGGCGTCGAACGGTAGTGCTTCTTCCAACCGCGCCGCATCATCTTCAAGATCTTCCACAAGCGCCTTCAAGGCGGCGTAAAATCTATTCAGGCGGTTGATTTGTGCCCTCCGTTCTTGTCGGGATCGCCCAACTTTGAAGTAGGCATCCAGATCAAGTAAGGCCTGGACCAGAACGCCCCTGAGTTCCCGTTCCTGGGCTTCATCCAGTTTGGCGTCTTTGATCAGCAACTTCCAATCGGCCCCTTCGGGGAGTTGCGGTGCCTTCGTCGCGTTATGAACCACGCCGCGCCTCCTCGATTACCTCTAGGAACGACCTTTGGGCCTGGAGCCCTGTTGCCTGAATATAGTGCTTATCCGTCGTGGCCAACGACCGGTGCCCTAGCACCGGCGCTGCCACCCTGACCCGGGCGGGGTCATTGATCGCCAGGGTGGTCGCGGCCGCGTCACGGAACCGGTGCGGGCTGATCGCCTTACCGAAGGCTTCTTTGGTCCTCAGTTCGATCCGACCCGACAGGCCTTCCTGGCTCATAGGCGACCCATCCAAAGATACCCAGACCGCATCGCCAACATCGCGCTTCCAGCGCCCAGTGCGGGCCGCCAAGATTGGACGCCATATCCGTAGGTAACGAGCCATTGGCTCGACGAGGAACTCGGCCAAGGCGTTTTCGTAAGGTGCGTGGTTTTTGGTCTCGCGGCCTGAGAACGCCACCATGAACCCCGCTCCCTGGCGGATCAGGTTTCTGCCGAGATCAAAGTCGGCAAGGTTGCGACGACGCACAGGATGCATGGCCAGGAAGGCAATGATCAAACCGTCCCGGTAAGCGATGGCATGGTCGAGGTCGGAAGGATCGCTTGCGCCAGCTATTAAGCCCATGCCCAGGTCCACAAGTTCATTGGTAGGCCGTACATGGGCCTTGCTGCGGGCCGGCGTGACCTTCGAGCGCACAACCGAGATGTAGCGGTTGATCAGGCGCGGATTGAAGCTCGGGTCTAACGCCTTGGCGACAACGCTTATCTCGTCCAGCCGATTGACGATCGTACCCTCGGCGTTCCCCTGTGCACGCAGTGCACTCAGATAGGCCTGCAGCCGATCCTTATTGCAGCGCTCTGCGGGCAGCAGTCGAAGAACTTCAGGATCGTAATCTGCGAGAAAAGCTGTCCAGCGGCCCCAGCCCTTGGCATATTTTGAGCGAGAGATCGCAGCCATCGACGCCAGCTCACCGCCTTCGTCTTCAAAGATGGACTGCGGCGCGCAGGCTCGCGCCCACCGGGCTTGATCTTCGGCTGGCCAGACATCAATCGGCCAGCAGAGGCGATCGCGTGCGTCGATATGGGGGCGGGTCATAGGGCACCCTTTCGCTTGGCCGTCTTGGCGTTTTCGTCTCTTGCCCGAAGGCCGGCCACAACCGACTGGAAGTGAAGCCCGGCACTCACAGTCTCTGCACCGGTGTAGGCCGCCATGGTGGTGGCCACGCTCGAGTGGTTCAGCAAGCGGCTTACCAGCCCATATTCACCGGGATGGCGATCAAGATACAGTTTAGCTGCGATGTGGCGGAAGAGGTGTGGATTGACCTGC
>CAITHQ010000078.1 GCA_903892305.1 uncultured Alphaproteobacteria bacterium | reverse complement strand
GGTTCAACAGACCCAGACCAACAGTCTCAACGCCAACACTGCGATTAGCGCTTCAACCTTGGTCTCTGTCTTTACCCTTGGCCAGGTGGCCGTCGTCTTGGCGGCTATCATCATCTCCATTGCCTTTAAGCCGCCGAACATCCTGGCCAGCCTTGGCTCTGCCGGGGGCGACGCTAGGGGCTCTGCAAGCGATCCGACGCCGGGTCTTTCGCCAGGGGGGTCTAATTTTACCTCGCGGCCCGGACTACTGGCCGATCGGATGCGCGGCGACGTGATGGGAAGATCTGCCTCCCCCGCTACTTCGACCAGCCGCACCATAGCCCTTGCCGGCTTTTCGGGAGCAGAGAGTGATTATCGTCGGCCAACACCCGGCGGCGCGCGGCGCGGTGCGCGGGAGGGGTTGCGATGACCACAGGACGTCAACTTTCGGCGATAATCGCTGCGCTCTGCCTAACGTCGATCAGCGCCGTCGCCGCGGTTGAGCCGACGCCTGGGCCGGGCGATCCGCGCCTGAGCGAAGTCTGGTATGACCCCCATCAGGTGGTCACCCTGCGGGCCGCCTTGGGCTATCAGCTGACGATCGAGTTTGAGCCCGGAGAGCGTATTGAGAATGTCGCCATAGGCGATTCCCTGGGTTGGCAGGTGGTGCCAAGCCGCAAGGCCAATCTGCTCTTCCTTAAGCCTATGGAAAAAGCGCCGCCGACCAATATGGAAGTGGTGACCAATTTGCGCCGCTACGCTTTTGAACTCCTGGTCCGGTCAGATGCAGGACGTCGTCACGCTTCACCGGTGACCTATAATCTCAGATTTCTATACCCGGCACCGGAAACACCCATGGTGACTGCCCCTGCCCCAGTTGTACCGCCACAGGATGTGAACCACGCCTATAGCTATCAGGGCTCCAAGGCGAACCTGCCTCAGAGGGTCTTTGACGACGGCGAGGCCACCTATTTTCAGTTCGCGCCTGGCGCGGCCGTTCCGGCCATCTTCGCCCTGGAGACCGACAAATCCGAAGCGGTGGTCAATAGTCATACCCGGGACAGCTATACGGTGGTCGATCGCTTAGCGCCGGGCTTTGTTTTGCGGAATGGCACAGAGGAAACCCGCCTCTTTAACGACGGGTTCAGGACGACCGAGCCAGGGCCCCTCAGTCCTCAACCCAAACAGAAATCTGTGTGGTGGCGCAAATGACCTCGGCACCGAACCTTCCGCCAGAGAGTCCGGTTTTTGATCGTGCCAATGATATCGGGCCTCAAGTGACCCAGCCGAGTTCACCCTGGACCATGGTCCTTGGGCTTGCAGGTGCCGGGATATTGGGTGTGGTCACGTTTGCATCACTTAGCGCCAGCCGTGAGGCCAGGGCGCAGACGGAGCAGTTGGCCCAGTCCAAAGCCCAGACCGTTGTCGCGGCTCAACCTTATGTACCGCCTGTTCAGCCTGTTGCCGTCGCGCCGACCATCATGCCGACGGCCACTGCGCCAACCCCTGCCGCAGCCACACCCGTAGCAGTGGTCATTCCTGAAAACGATCCTGGCCGACGCCTTCGGGCGCCGGCTGTAGTCGTCGACCTAGGAGATGCAGGCACGCAAAGTCCTGCAACCATTTCAGCGACAGCAGCCTTAGGTAAATCGGGTCCAGAAGCAGTAGATCTGAACGCCACTGCAGAAGAACGCTTTGCGACGCGGATCGGGACAGGATCAGTGGAGACGAGCCGGGCGACCCGGCTTCGGGATCTCTCTCGGGTTGCGCCCCAGGGCACCCTGATCCCAGCGGTCTTGGAAACGGCCATCAATTCTGACCTCCCTGGCGCGGCTCGCGCGGTGGTCAGTCAGGACGTCCGAGGGTTTGATGGGTCCCAAGTCCTGATCCCGCGCGGTTCAAAACTGTTTGGGCAATATCGCAGCGGTGTGACCTATGCTCAGACTCGGGCCTTCGTGGTTTGGTCGCGCATACTCACCCCAGACGGCGTGTCGATTGAGATCGGCTCGCCCTCCACCGATCCCCTGGGTCGGGGCGGTTTAGCAGGTAAGACCGACACCCATTTCACCGAAAGGTTTGGTGGTGCCATCCTGCTCTCGGTGCTGAATACGGCAGTGGCCGCCGCAACGCCCCGTGGCCCCAGCACAGCCATTTCTATTGGCGGTGCCGATGTCTCCTCTCGCATCACATCCCAAGGCCAAAATGTTCCTGTGACGATCAAGGTGCGCCAGGGAACGCCCCTCCAGGTTCTGCTAACCCGTGATCTGGACTTCACCACGGTAGCAGCGCGCCCATGACACAGGCGCCCTATCTGGACGCCTATCTCGCTCCGTTAAAGACGTGGCTCGAGAGGCCCAATGTCACCGACATCCTTGTCAATCGCCCTGGCGAAGTCTGGGTCGAAACGAGCGATGGCGTCATGACCCGAGAGGCCGCCCCAGATCTTAGCGAGGTGGTCCTTGGTCGCTTAGCGCGGCAGATCGCGGCGGCCAGTCATCAAGGCGTTAGTCGGGAACGTCCGTTATTGTCGGCAACCCTGGCTGACGGGGCCCGAATCCAGGTCATCGCGCCCCCGGCGACGCGGGACGGACTGGTCTTGGCTGTACGCAGGCAAGCGATTGCTGACCTATCCTTGCATGACCTGGGTCAAGCAGGTCTTTTCTCGCCGGCTGAAAATGCAGCAAAAAACGCGGGGCAGGATACGCAATTGCAAGGCCTTCTCGAAGCCAAGCTTTACGAAGACTTCCTACGAGCTGCGGTTAAAGCCCGAAAGTCGATCGTGATCAGCGGCGGCGCTGGAGCGGGCAAGACGACCCTCCTAAACGCCCTGCTTAAAGAAGTCAGCACAGATGAACGTCTGATCGCTATAGAGGATGCCCCCGAGATCAGGCTCCACCACGATAACGCCCTAGGTCTCGTCGCCGTTCGGGGCGATCAGGGCGAAGCCCGGGTGACAGTTGATGACCTACTGGGAGCCAGTCTGCGCATGCGGCCAGATCGGATCATCCTGGGCGAGTTGCGCGGCCCTGAGGCCTTTTCATTTCTAAGGGCGGTAAATAGCGGTCATCCAGGATCCTTGACCACCGTACACGCGGACTCAACCACCGGCGCCCTCGATCAGATTGCACTTCTGGCCTTAAGCAGTGGCCTAGACCTCGGCTGGATCCATTTACAGACCTATGTCCGACGCATTGTCGACGTGGTTGTCCAGGTAGAAAAATCGCCTACCGGACGTCGTATTTCTGAGATCGTTTTCAACCCCAGCGGACATGTCTCCAGCCCGTCATGAATATCTGGAAAACTGCAACCTGCTGTGGGACCGTGACCTAGGTCGTAACTGGAAAAACTGAGTCGATGTCAGTCGTTACTAGACGCGTTTTATCCGCAGTCTCCCTGGGCCTCTCACTGCTAACGGCAGCATGTGGCGGCGGTGGAGGTGGTGGCGGCACCTCAACAGCGCCCCCTCCCACCAATATTGCGCCCACCGATGCACAATCTGAGCGATTTTTGACGCAGGCCACCTTTGGGGTCACCGATAGCGACATCGCAAGCGTCCAAAGTTTGGGCTATTCGGGTTGGCTGACAAATCAGCTGGCCCTGGCCCCATCGGCTTCACATCAAGCCTTTGTTGAAACACGCCTCACCCAACTTACGGCTGCGAACCCGACGGCGACCTTAACCCCGACCGAGTTCTATGAAAGCTTTTGGTCCCAAGTGGCGACAGGCCCCGACCAATTGCGGCAGCGAGTAAAGTTCGCCCTGTCTCAGATCTTTGTGGTGTCCCTGGCCGACACCAATGTCGATACCCGCGGCGCTGCAGCCTACTACGACATGCTAGGCGCTAACGCCTTTGGTAATTATCGGACCCTGCTGGAGAAAGTGACCCTTCATCCGATGATGGGGCTCTACCTGACCAGTCTCTCGAACCAGAAAGAAGACCTAACGACAGGCCGCCATCCTGACGAAAACTATGCCCGCGAAGTCATGCAGTTGATGAGTATCGGCGTCTTCAAGCTGAACAATGATGGGAGCAATCAGTTAGATGCGGCTGGAAATCCGATCCCGTCCTATTCATCTGATGACATTTCGGGGTTGGCCAAGGTTTTCACTGGGATGAGTTGGTACTCGCCCACCCCGAATGCCAACACCTATTTTGGCCGTAACAAAGACCCTAATGCCAATGTTACGCCGATGGTGCTTTATCCGGCCTATCATTCAATATCTGAGAAGGCATTCCTCGGGACAACCATACCCGCATCGACCACTGCGGACCCGGCGGGCGACATCAAAATCGCATTGGATACGATCTTTAATCACCCAAATGTCGGGCCCTTCATGGCAAAGCGACTGATCCAGCAACTGGTCACCAGCAATCCGACGCCAGCCTATGTTGGCCGGGTCGCCAGTGTCTTCAACAATAATGG
>CAITHQ010000077.1 GCA_903892305.1 uncultured Alphaproteobacteria bacterium | reverse complement strand
GCCAAACAGGTGGCCCAGAAGGGCTCAGCCGAGCTCTGCTCAGACTGTCCCCTGGCCTGCAAACACATTGGTCAAATGCTGACTGCCGAGACGGGGCCTAATCTTACCCCCCGCCAATCTCATCCCATCGAAATCCTGGCCCGCGCTTACGGAGTTCTCTGACACCATGCCTTCTGCACAACGCCTGATCACCCGCGAAGATCTGATCCCAGATGCCGAGTTCGCCAAGGTCCGCAAGGAACGCCGCGCGAACCTGCTGCCCGTGAAACGGGCGCGCCGGATCGATCTTGGCCCCTTCTGCTCGTTCTATTTCGAGTGCTTCGACACCATGCTGTTCCAGATCCAGGAAATGCTCCTGATCGAAAAGGGCGGCGAAGCCCAGATTGCTGACGAGCTGGCGGCCTATAACCCCCTCATCCCCCAAGGCCGCGAGCTGGTCGCCACGGTGATGTTTGAAATCGAAGATGAAGTCCGCCGCGCCGTTTTGCTGGCCAAGCTCGGCGGGGTCGAGGATCAACTCTTCCTGCAGGTCGGCACCGACAAGATCTACGCCGTGCCAGAGGGCGATGTGGAGCGCACCCGGGAGGACGGAAAGACCTCATCTGTGCACTTCCTGCACTTCCCCCTCTCAGCCGAGCATGTGGCGGTCTTCAGGACCCCAGGCGTGCAGGTCATGGTGGGCTGCGACCACGAAAGCTATGCGCACATGGCAGTCCTGAACCCAGCGACCCGGGCCGAGCTCGCCCGGGACTTTGCATAAAAAGTCGTCAGGGTGCGTGGACAAAATGGTGTGAGGCACCGCATAGGGAATTGTGTCCACGCCGCCCGCAAATCGCCGCGCTGATATTGACTGGATCCGGGTGGCCGCCTTTGGCCTCCTGATCATTTATCATGTGGGTTTGGTCTACGCGCCCTGGGACTGGCATGTGCACAGTCGCCATACCTTCGAGCCCCTGCGGTATGCCGCCCTGGTCACAAACCCCTGGCGGCTGACCCTGCTGTTTTTCGTCTCTGGGGTCGCTCTGCGTTTCATGAGCCGTCGCCGAGCCCCTGTTGAGGTGCTGCGTGCGCGCTTGGCGCGACTGGCCCCGCCCTTCTTCTTTGGGATCTTGGTCCTGGTGCCCCCTCAGTCTTGGATTGAAGCCATGGACAAGGGCACCTGGACCCAGGGGCTAGGCCCTTGGTGGCTATCCCAGTTCAGCCCTCAGGGATTTGTGGCCGGCATACCTCTGAACCACTTATGGTTTGTGCTCTACATCTCGGTTTACAGCCTGATCGTCGTCGGCTTGCTGGCCCTTCCAAGGTTTCAATTGGCGCTGGAGCGCGCCTTTGCCTGGGCGTTTGGCGGCTGGCGGCTATGGTTGATGCCAATGATCTATCTGGCAATCGTCCGCCAAAACCTGTTCGCGACCTATGGCCTGTCGAACCACCTGACCACTGACTGGTATAATCACGCCGCCGCCTTCGGTGTCTTCCTCCTGGGCTTCCAGCTGGCCCTCCGAGACAAGGTTTGGGCCGATTTTGAGCGGCTGCGCTGGCTCTTCCTGGGAACGGCGATTTGCGCCTTGCCGGCCCTCATCGTCTTCGAAGCTGATCCCAACGCCATGCTGGTCAATGGCGGACTGTTGAAAAATATCACCTTTGCCGTGGACCAGTGGGCGACCATTGGCACGGTGCTCGGTTTTGCAAGCCGCCATATCCGTACGGCGGACGGTCCTCTGCTGCGCTATCTGACCGACGCTGTTTTCCCCTGCTACCTCGCCCATCAGACCCTGCTGGTCATCGCAGTCTGGATCTTGAAGCCTTTGAGCCTGCCCGTGGCCCTGGAGGCATCCAGCCTCTTGATCTTCACCCTTGGCGGGAGCCTGCTGGTCTATGAATGTGTCCGGCGGATAGGCCCAATCCGGCCCCTCTGGGGCCTGAAGCCCTTTTCCGAGACCAAGGGAGCGCGCTAGGGGGATGACGCCCTATCGAAGTCACAGACTGCTCTTGCGGATTGGCATGATTGCGCCGGTCTTTGCCTTTGTCGCCGTCGCCTTGGCGGTGATTGCCTATCCTGGCTTCAATCACGCCCGGCAGTATTTGAGCGAGCTTGGCGGGGTGCACGCCCGCCATCCTGAAATCTTCAATTTTGGCGTCGTCATTTCCGGCCTTGGCGCAGGCCTGGGCGGTATTGGCTTTGCCTTGGCGATCTTGGCCCTTGGCGGCGGCCGGTTGCCTGCCCTCGTGACGGGGCTGTGCTTCATCCTGGCTGGGGTCGGCATGGTCATAGCCAGTATCTACCCCTGGCCCGATCCCCGGCACCTGGCCATTAATCTGGGTTTGGGGATCCAGCTTGCCCCCCTGGCGATCATTTGGGGATTTCGCACCACCCCGGAATTGGGTGGTTTGCGTCGGTTTCTGGCCCTGGTGTTTGTCGCCATGGCGATCCTAACCGTCCTGACCAAGCACCTGATCTTCAAGGGCCTG
>CAITHQ010000076.1 GCA_903892305.1 uncultured Alphaproteobacteria bacterium | reverse complement strand
CCGCGTTCATTCCTGTCTGTTTCGGTTAAAGAGCCTCATGTCCCTGCCCGATTTTGCTATTGAAGCCAGAAACCTGGTCAAGACCTATCCGGCCACCAAGACCACGGCGGAAATGCAGGCCCTGAAGGGCATTGATCTGCAGATCCCCCGGGGATCGATCTTCGGCCTACTGGGCCCCAATGGCGCGGGCAAGTCGACCTTCATCAATATTCTGGCGGGCCTGACCAAGAAGACCTCTGGCACCGTGACCATATGGGACCGCGATATCGACCTTCGCCCCCGGGATGCCCGAGCCGCCATCGGGGTTGTGCCCCAGGAAATCTCCGCCGACCCCTTCTTCACCCCCTATGAGTCCCTCGAAGTTCAGGCGGGTATGTATGGGGTTCCGCCTAAGGAGCGGCGGACCATGGAGCTGCTGACCGCCCTGGGCCTCGGCGACAAGGCCAAGGCCTATGTCCGCCAGCTGTCGGGGGGGATGAAGCGCCGCTTGATGGTGGCCAAGGCCATGACCCACAATCCGCCGGTGCTGATCCTCGATGAACCGACAGCCGGGGTGGATGTGGAGCTGCGCAAGCAGCTCTGGAACTTCGTGGTCGACCTCAATCGCAAGGGGGTGACCATCGTCCTGACCACCCACTATCTGGAAGAGGCCCAAGAGCTCTGCGACACCATCGCCATCGTCAATCGGGGTCAGGTGGTGGCATGTGAGCCCACCGGCGATCTGCTCAAACGCCTGGACACCCGGACCGTGGTGATCACCTCCAATGCGCCCCTGACGGAAGTTCCAAAACTCAAGGGCTTTGAGGGTAAGCTGCGCAGGGACGGCAGTTTAGCCGTGGCCTTCAAGACCGGAGAGACCGGGGTCGAACAGGTACTGGCCGCCGTCCGCGCCGCCGGTGTGGGCATCAAGGACCTGGCCACCGAGGACCCGGACCTAGAGGACGTCTTCCTATCCCTGACCTATGGGGACCCCAATGCCGAGCGGCCCACCGGAACCTGAGCCGGCAGGGCCTTTAAGAAGTCGCGGACGACGCGGGCAGAATTATCCGCCGCCAGCCGGATGAAGATCGGGAACTGATTGCCGGCGGGATCGCCCCCGGCCAGGTCCGACAGGGCGCGGAAGGCGATGAAGGGTGTGTGGTTCACATAGGCCACATGGGCGACGGCGGCGGTCTCCATGTCCAGAACCCGGGCCTGGAAGGCGCGATAGGCATAGTCCCGATAGGCGGCGTTATCGACAAAGGTTGGGCCAGACACCCCATTGCCGCCCACCACCACCTTGGGGGTCTTGGTCAGGCAGGCGGTCCCGGCGCAGCGGGCCAGCACAGTCTGCTCTGCCTTGGCCCTGGCCACGGCCAGCATGTCGGGGTCGACTTCGAACCAGGTCTTGCGCTCCACCCCGCCCTTGGGCCCAGGCACAGTAACGCCCCGGGGGATCATCATGCCGAAGGCAGGCAGGCCGACATTATCGCCGTCCGCCCCTTGAAAACCACCGGCGGTTTCCCGGGCGAAGCGGTTTTCCTGATACTCGGCCCAACGCTCAGCGACGATGACATCACCCACATCGAGGCTTGGGTCCACCCCGCCGCCGACCCCGGAAAACACGATCCGGTCCACCTTAAAGTGATCGAGCATGAGCTGGGTGGTCATGGCCGCATTGACCATGGAGACGCCGGACAACACCAGAATGACCGGCTTGCCGTCCAGATTTCCCAGGGTGAAGTCGGTTCCGTTGATATACTGGACGCTGGTTTCGGTGGAAGCCGCCTTCAGGGCTTCCAGCTCGGGACCGAAGGCCGACATGACGGCCAGCCGCGCCGGTTCGGCGCTGGCATTGAAGGCGAGGCACAGGCTGGTCAGCAGGGGCAGAAGGAATCTGGGGCGCAATGTCATCTCCATAGGCAGAATCGCACCCTAGAGAAGGTTTCCGTCCTCGGCCACGCGTCGAGGCCTTGCGTAATGGCCCAAGGTTCGTGTCCATAGGCTATGGGGCGATTCATGAGACGATTTTGGGCGGCACTGATCCTGATTTGGGCGGTGGGCGCGGGACAGGCATTTGCGGCGAAGATCCCGATCAAGGTCGTGATCCTCACCACCTTTGAGGTGGGCGCTGACACGGGCGACATGCCCGGAGAGTTCCAGCACTGGGCCGAAAGCTATCCCTTGAAGAAGAGCGCCGTGGTTCCGGGTATTGAGCGGCCAGTTCGCTACACTGACGATGGCGTGCTCGGCGTGGTCACCGGCATGCGCGCCCGGCCCCGGGAGGCAGTTGCGGCCCTGATCTCTGGCGATCAGTTCGATGTCTCCCACGCCTATTGGATTGTGGCGGGCATTGCTGGGGTCGATCCCCGGTCTGGGGCCATAGGCTCAGCGGCCTGGGCCCGCTGGGTGGTGGACGGCGATCCCACCTATGAGATGGACGAGCGGGAAATCCCCAGTGACTGGGCATGGGGCATCTATTCCCTGGGAACCCCCGAACCGCGGGTCAAGGGTTCAGCGGCGGGGTCTAGCGGCATGGCCTGGAAGCTCGACCCCGGTCTCGTGTCCTGGGCCTATGGCCTGACCAAGGACCTGCCCCTAGCCGACAATGACAAGCTCTTGGCGGCCCGCAGCCGCTATCCCTCAGAGCTGGAAGCCCTGAAGCCACCCCATGTGATGTTGGGCGATGCCCTGGCCACGGTCCGCTTCTGGCATGGCGACCGCCGCACCCAGTGGGCCCGGGACTGGGTCTCTCTCTGGACCGATAAGGACGGCCTCTTTGTCATGAGCGACTGTGAGGACCAGGGCGTTCTCGATGTCCTGACGATTTATGGCAAACAGGGCCGGGTGGACCCCCGTCGGGTTCTCGTCCTGCGCACCGCCAGCAACTATACCCGCCAGCCTGATGGTGCCCAGCCGGTGCTGAAAGAGTTCACACCGGGGGGCGCAGCTGCGGCCTTCCAAGCCGCCTATGACGTGGGTGCCCCGGTGGCCCGCGCCCTGGTCGCCGGCTGGTCCCAATACAAGACAACCCTGCCAGGACGCTGAGACACATCATGCTCGAGAAATATTTCGGCCTCTCCGCCCAGGGGACCAATGTTCGGACCGAGGTTCTGGCCGGGGTCACCACCTTTATGACCATGGCCTATATCGTCCTGGTCAATCCTCTGATCCTGTCAGATGCAGGTCTGCCCATAGCCGGGGTGGCTGCGGCCACCTGTGTTGCCGCTGGGATTGGATCCATCCTCATGGGGCTGGTGGCCAATTATCCTATCGCGCTTGCACCCGGCATGGGGCTCAATGCCTATTTCACCTATACGGTGGTCAAGGGCATGGGGGTTCCCTGGGAAACCGCCCTGGGCTGCGTGCTGATTTCCGGCCTGGTCTTCCTGGCCCTGACCCTGGCGGGGGTGCGCAAGATCATTGTCGAAGCCGTCCCCCGGCCCCTGTTTGCCGCCATTGCCGCCGGCATCGGCCTGTTCATCGCCTTCATCGGCCTGAAGGGTGCAGGTCTCGTCGTCGCCAATCCCGCCACTACGGTCACATTGGGCGATCTGAAGTCCCCCATGACCCTGCTGTCCCTGGGCGGTCTGGCCCTGACCGGCGCCCTCATGGCCTGGCGGGTGCGGGCTGCTGTGCTGATCGGCGTTTTGGGTGTCACGGTCACAGCCTTTGTCCTGCACCTCACCCCGTTCCAGCCGGGTGCCTATGACCTGGCCGCCCTGACCACCACGGCCTTCAAGGCCGACCTGCCGGCGGCGCTTGGCCTGGGTGCGGGTGGCCTGTCGACAGCCATTCTGGAAATCATCTTTGTCTTTCTGTTCGTCGACTTCTTCGACAATCTGGGTACCCTGGTGGCGGTGACCAAGCGGGCGGGCCTGCAGGGGCCCGACGGGAATATCCCCCGCCTGAACCGTATCCTCCTGGCCGACTCCATCGCCACCATTGTCGGCGCCACCGCAGGCACCAGCACCACGGTCAGCTATATCGAGAGCGCCACCGGCGTCGCCGCAGGCGGCCGCACGGGCCTCACCGCCGTGGTTACCGGCATACTCTTCCTGATCACCCTGTTCCTGGCGCCCTATGTCCAGCTGATCCCGGCCGCGGCCACGGCTCCGGCCTTGATCCTGGTGGGCGGCATGATGATCGCGCCCCTGGCCGAGACCGACTGGGCCGACCCGGTGGTGGCCATACCGGCCTTCCTCACCCTGACCATCATCCCGCTGACCTTCTCCATCGCCAATGGCCTGGCCTTTGGCATTGTCAGCTATGCGGCGCTCAAGGTTCTCAAAAGCGGCCCCAAGCGTGAGGACATCGCCCTCTACGTCCTGGCCGGCCTGTTCATTGCGAGGTTTGCCTGGGCGGCGGCGGCGTAGAACCGGTACCCGCTCCGATAAGTGGGTGCCCAGCGTAAGGACGTTTGCGCCCGGCGGGCCTTTAAGCTAGAAGCGCCTTCCGCTTTAGCGAGCACCCGTAGCTCAGCTGGATAGAGCGTTGCCCTCCGAAGGCAAAGGTCACACGTTCGAATCGTGTCGGGTGCGCCAAATTCCT
>CAITHQ010000075.1 GCA_903892305.1 uncultured Alphaproteobacteria bacterium | reverse complement strand
GCGGGAAACCGATCCAAGTCTGGTACCTCGAACGTCAGGTCGCCGGTGGTCGTGAGATCCAGCCTAGGTGCAGGCCAACGCATGCGATCAGGCCAAGCTAGAGCACAGGCAATGGGAGTACGCATGTCCGGCGCACCAAGCTGGGCTAGGGTGGAGCCATCTGCATACTCCACAAGACTGTGGATAATGGATTGTGGATGAACAATCACATCGACCTTATCCGGCGGCATTCCAAACAGATAGGCCGCCTCAATCATTTCTAGGCCCTTATTCATCATGGTCGCAGAATCCACCGAAATCTTCCGGCCCATGCTCCAATTAGGATGGGCGACCGCCTGATCAGGGGTCGCCTGCACCATTTGTTGGTGAGACCATTTGCGAAAGGGTCCGCCAGACGCGGTCAGTATAAGGCGCGAGACGTATGCAGCATTTTCAGGTTCGAGGACCTGAAATATAGCGGAATGTTCGGAGTCGACGGGGATGACCATTCCGCCAGCCTGCCGCGCAATCCGCAAGAGCCTGGGGCCCGCGCAGACAAGGCTCTCCTTGTTAGCAAGGGCGATAATCGCCCCCGACCTGGCCGCCGCCAGGGTCGGGGCGAGGCCTGCAAATCCGACAATGGCTGACATGACCCATTGGGCACCCGACTGCGCTGCCTCAATGACGGCCTGTGCTCCGCCCTGAGCCTGAACCCCAGACCCACGGAGGCGATCAGTTAATTCTCCTAGCCTGCTTTCATCTGCGATTACCGCGAAGGTCGGGCGCCATTTCAGCGCTTGCTTAACCAGCATGTCGACATTGCGGCCTGCCGTAAGCGCCACGATCTCAACCTCAGACCCGGCTTTTTCGAGTAGGTCGAGGGTCGACACACCCACAGATCCGGTGGAACCGAGAATTGTGATCTGGCGAGGCAGACTCAATGGCCCCATCCCAAGTGATTAATCAGGCGGGCTCCAGCAATGGCAATCACGGCGAACATCAAACCATCAACGCGATCAAGCAGACCGCCATGACCGGGAATAAGGTCGCCGGAATCCTTCACGCCAAAATGACGCTTGAGCATGGACTCCCAGAGGTCTCCGGCCATAGTCGCAAGACCACCTACGAGCCCAATGGTCAGTGCCGCCCAAATGTTCAGATCAAACCAGGGCAAGGCCGACATGATAGCACCAACACCCATGGCGGCGAGCAGACCGCCCGCAAACCCTGACCAGGTCTTATTCGGCGAAAACCGCGGCCAAAGCTTAGGGCCCCCAAGGCTATTTCCAAAGGCGTAGGCCGCAATATCAGCCGACCAAGTGATGCCAAATAACATAAAGGTCCAGAAGACCCCCTGCTTGGTCGAGCGCAGCCAAACCAAGCAGACGCAAGAAACTCCAAGGTAAAAGACGCCATAGGCCGCGTTGACTGGCTTCTCTGAGACCCCCCGCGCCACGATGGCGGCCGCAAGTCCACCCAAAACCAAGCAGCTCCAGACAAGCCACATCCGGTCCAGGTCACGATGAGCCAGAATGACGCAACTCAGCACAGCGGCACATACAGCTGTGGACACTCTCACAGAAGCGTTCGGCGCTGTCATGCCGCCCCATTCGATTGACAGCATAGCTACAGCACCAGCGATTAGGACAAGAAAGGGCCACCCGCCCCGGGCCCATCCCGTGTCGAACCAGATCGCTGCTAGAACCAATGGAATGAGGATGGTCGCAGAGACCACCCTAACGCCCAGGTTTGACCAGTCGAAGGACGTCTTAGCCAGCGGCAAGGACATCGTCCGATACTGCTCCACCAAATCGGCGGTCACGCTTCGAAAATTCCGCCAAGGCCGCGGCAAGATGCTCCTTGGAATAGTCTGGCCAAAGGACGTCCTGAAAAACGAACTCAGAATAGGCAGACTCCCAGAGCAGGAAGTTTGAAAGTCTTTGTTCTCCCGATGGCCGTATCACCACATCAGGTGGAGGAAGGTCTGCGGTGGAAAGATAGGTGGCAAAAACCGCCTCATTCATATCATCGGGCTTGGCGCGCCCTTCTGCGACATCCCGCGCAAACTTACGGGTCGCATCAGCAATGTCGGCTTGTCCGCCATAGTTGAAAGCGATTTGCAGCAAAAAGGTGTCATTCTTCGCCGTGCGCGCTTCTGCATCAGCAAGCATGACCTGCAGGTCGGTAGACAAGCCTTCGCGCCGTCCAATGGCACGCACACGCACGCCATCACGCTCCAGACGGTCCAAATCAGTTTCAAAATAACGCTTGGGCAGAGCCATGAGCTCGGCGACTTCAGCGGCCGGCCGGCTCCAATTCTCAGTCGAAAAGCCGAAAATCGTCAGACACTTGACACCAAGCTCAGGGGCTGCAGAGACAGTACGTTTCAGCGCTTCAACGCCGGCCCTATGCCCCAGGGTGCGCGGCATACCACGACGCTTGGCCCATCGGCCATTGCCGTCCATGATAATAGCAATGTGCGCCGGAATACCTTCTTTCTTTATCAAGCGGACCTCTCCCCAATAAAAAAAGCCTCTTCCCTGGTTTCTCTTCGAGGCTTCGCGTCTTT
>CAITHQ010000074.1 GCA_903892305.1 uncultured Alphaproteobacteria bacterium | reverse complement strand
TTCTTTTAGAACCGTCGCCAGCTTGGGTGCCATATCGGTTAGGGCCCATTTGTAATAGAGAAAGCCCTTCCAGCTGAAGATACCTTCACGATAGCTTTCGGCATCCAGGCGCATGACCTGTCTGAGTGGCTCAAGCCGCTCGTCGATCTGGTTGGACAGCAGAACTGACGCCATTTTTTCAGACCCTGTTCCAGTCTCCTTTGGGAAGGCCATGTCGATCAACTCATGGATCTGTGCAGCCACAAAGGCTTGCATCCGCACCATGTCGGCATCAGAAATAGCGAAATACAACGATGATATCGGAAACCCCCGGCGTTTCAGATGCTCGCGAAGCAGGAACGGATCGAGCGAGGGAATTTCATCCAGGGCTTCGAGCACGGAAATGTCCCGAGAGGTGCTTTTCTCCTCCCCAGACAACTCCTGAACCACGGCGGTCCAACCGCGCTGGCCAACGAAAAACGATCTACCACCCATCCTCAGGTCAGACCGCTCAAAAGGAATGATGACCTTGGTGGCGACATGTCTCTGGTAGTCGAAAACGTAGCGCTCGTCGGCCCTTAGGCGGTGCTTCAGGATCACAGACTCATTCAGGATCGCATTTTCGCAGAAAGGCTGAGTGACATATTCGGGGTCATCCTTGTGCTGCGATCCAACAGCCAGAAGGTTGAGAACGCGACTAGTTGACGCCGTCTTCTGTAGGGCCCCCAGATTCCGGACTGATCGATCAGAACTTTGAGCCATCTATCCTCGCACATCTTTTGGCTTTAAAAAGCCCCGGCGCGCCCGCAAGTAGCAGTGCGCCCTTGGCAACCTCACCCTCATCTCAAGGCATGACCGGCTGAAAGAAGCGGCGGCGCTGTATCAATCCCGCACGATTTCGTGGGCGATTATGCCGGCGGTGACGCCAATAGCGCGGCCAGTGCGGCGTGCATCGAGCCGCTCCTCATAATATCGCCGTTCGCAAGCCAAGTCATAGCCCCAGTTCATCATGCATTCGGTGTAGCGTTCATCGGCGTTTGATGCTGCGGCACTACGCGCGATGCCCGACACCACTACCCCTGCTACAACCCCGGCACGTCGAGCATCGCGGCGATTTTCCCAACGGTCATAACCGTCTCCCCAGCCGTTATGGTAGCTGTCGTGGCTGCGCGCGGCGGCCGGCATGGCGGCGCACAGCGCCAGCAGGGTGAAGGCGGCGAGCAGCCTCATTTGATCGACACCGTGCTGACCAGCGCATCGCCATTGGGGCTTTGTGCCTTGCACGCGGCGGCCACGCGCTTCAGTTCCGCTGCCATCCAGTCGCGCTTGACCGGCAGGCTGGTTTCGCCGCGCGCCGTGTGCCAGCCGTGGAGCCAGAACAGCGCCGTGGCGATATCGTCCTGCGCCTCTTCGGCGGCAGCCTTGCGCTTGATGCTGGGGCGTTCACCGGGGTCGGCCATCCGCAGTGCCGCCATCAGATCGCTACAGGTCGGCTCGATCATCTCGTTGGCCTGAACTTTTGGCGGCTCCGCCGCCCAGGCCGCCGTATGAATAGTCAACAGCCCAAGCGGTATTAGGATAGCAAAACGATAGAACGGCATGCCCCGGTCCCTTTGTCCGAATTTACCGCACAATTAAAATCATATTGCTGTCAAAGCAAGCAATTACTTTTTCGTGCTGGCGTCAGGATCATAGGCAGGCAAGATCCTCGAAATAGGGTGCGAGGTCGTTGCACAGTAGCCCTCGGCATAACTCCAGCCTTCACCACCCTTCGGGCGAAGGTGAGCGACAATCCAAGCCCCACCCCAGTCACTAGAGACCACAGCCGATTCAATAACATCCAGGGTTTCGACAATGCGCCACCATCTGCGTACCCGATCTGCGTTCAGCCACATGCTCACGCCCATGGTCCCGCCGGGCGCCAGGAACGCTGAATAGGTTTTCAAGACACCAGCCACGTCACCCATGAACTCGATGCACTCTGGAAAGACAATGCAATCGAACCGTTCCGAAGTGGTCCAGTCTTCGGCCTTGGCAGTTTCGAAGCCCAGGCGTCCCTCGGCAATTTCCTTGGCATAGGTCTCCTGCGCAGAAGCAATCGCCTCGGGCGAAATATCCACCCCAAGATAGCTCGCCGGATTGTACGGTTTTAGCGACCTATAGAAGACTCCTTCGCCGCAGCCGACCTCTAGGAACCGACGGTCGTCCCCAGTTTCCCCGATTAAGGCTGCCAGCAGCCGATGGTGATGGCGCTGATTGCTGTGATGCAGACGGTCAAACACGCCTTGCTGATATTGACGGTCCCAATAGGTCGCATCGAGACTGCTCGGGGCAGGGCGGCGAGACATCAGGAGCTGGCCGAGCCAGGGACGATCCAGCGCGCTCATTTCGATGGCTCGTCTCAATCGCATGAAGGTCATCGCGCGTCCTGGGGCGTTTTTTCGGTGCGCCTTAATCAACGTGGCGCGCGATGGATGGTCAAGGGCGCGGCATCCAAGGGGGCCAACGCAACAGCACCTAGAACCAGCTCCTGATCCCCACCACCACGCCGGTGCTCTTCACCTCCAGGCCCTCGGCCCGCGCAAAGTCGGCGGTGTGGCCGAAAGATTGGTCATAGGTCACCCCCACATAGGGCGCGAATTCGCGGTGGAGTTCATAGCGCAGGCGCAGGCCCAGTTCGGCCTTGGAGAGGCCAGAGCCAATCTCCTGACTGGGCATGTCCTGTGCTGCGAAGTTGAGCTCGGCCCTGGGCTGGAGGATGAGGCGCTGGGTCAGGCGCAGGTCATAGGCCCCCTCGACCCTGGCCAGGAGATTGCCCCGCGGCGAGAGGTAGAGGCCGCCCTGGGCGTGGATCCAATAGGGCAGGATGGTCTCAAGGCTGAAGGCGCCATAGGTCTGGGCGGGGCCGAGCTTGACGTCTTGCCTTAAGCCCACCTGCAGGTCGGTGAACGGGCCGATGGCGCGGGAATAGAGGGCCTGGACCTCGGCGGCCTCCAGCCCGCTGCGGGTGCCGCCTTCCCCTTGGGTTTTGAAGACCAGACGGTGGAGATCGCCGCCATACCAAGCCTCGCCCTCCCAGCGATAGCCGTCCTCCCCGGACCTTGCCTGGTATTCCAGGAGGTTGGCTGAGACCTTGGACATGGGCATGCCGCCGTGCTCGAAGCGCATTACCTCCCGGGCCCTGGCCATGACGACGGGGTCATAGGCCTGGTCGGCGAGGAAGTCGGTCGCGGGGGCCTGGCCCGCCTTGGGGGCCGTCGCCATGGGGGCAGCCATATGATGGTGGCTGTGGTCCTGGGCTGCAACTGGCGCGGCGCAGGCCAGGGTCAGAAGGCTGGCAAGGCAGAGGGACTTGATCACGCCGTGCCCGCCTTGCCGTCGCGGACGGCGAAGACCTGAAACATGCCCGAATGCATGTGATAGGCCATGTGGCAGTGGAAGGCCCAGTCCCCGACCTCTGGGGTGAAGTCAAAGCTGACCTTGCCGCCGGGCAGGACGAGGACGGTGTGCTTGCGCGGATGGCGCCCGTCGGGACCGAAGGCCAGTTCGAAAAAGTGGCCGTGCAGGTGGATGGGGTGGGCCATCATGGTGTCGTTGATCAGGGTCACCTGAATCCGCTCACCGGCCACAAACCGATAGGGCGGTGGTTGCTCGCTATAGCTGCGACCATCAAAGCCCCACATGAACCTTTCCATATTGCCGGTCAGGTGGATGTCTAGGGTGCGGGTCGGGGCGCGGGTGTCGGGGTTTGGATCGCTGGCGATGAGGTCGCTATAGACCAGCACCTTGTGGCCAGTGTTTTTGAGGCCCTGGCCGGGCTCTGAGGTACGGTCCAAGGGCATGGGGGCCAGCATCTGAACCCCGGGGCCCATCTTCACCTCGGGACCGTTTTCGGGATTGCGCATGGACATATCCATGGTGTGACCGCCCATGCCGCCGGCCATCTTGGGCATATCCATCCCCATGTCGCGCATAGTGGCCAGGGGCCGGGCGCGTAGGGGCGGGACCTCGGCGGTCATGCCCCGCCGCGGCGCCAGGGTGGCCCTGCCCATGCCCGAGCGGTCGACGGCTTCGGAGACCAGGGTATAGGCCTTGTCTTCCATGGGCTGGACGATGACGTCATAGGTCTCGGCATTGGCGATCTGGAATTCGTCCACTTCAACCGGCTCAATATTCTGGCCGTCTGCGGCGACCATGGTCAGCTTCAGCCCTGGAATCCGGATATTGAAAATCGTCTGGGCTGCTGCGTTGATGAAGCGCAGGCGCACCCGCTCGCCGGGCTTGAACAGGGCGGTCCAGTTGTCCTTTGGCCCGTGGCCATTGATCAGGAAGTCGAAGACCACCCCGGTCAGGTCTGAAATGTCGGTGGGGTCCATGAGCATCTTGGCCCATTCCCGCCGCTCGGCCAGGGGCTGGTCCTTGCCCGCCAGCAGGCCGCCCAGGGTCTGCTTTTGCTGGTTATAGAGGCCGCTCTGCTGCTTCATTTTTTGCAGCAGCTTGTGGGGATGGATGGGGCTGTAATCCGACAGCATGACCACATGCTCCCGGTCAGAGACGATGGGGTCGGGTTCAGCTGGGTCGATGATCAGGGGACCGTAATGGCCCATAGGCTCCTGCAGGCCGGAATGGCTATGATACCAATAGGTCCCAGACTGGATCAGGGGGAACTTATAGGTGAAGGTCTCCCCGGGCTTGATCCCCGGGAAGGTTAGGCCCGGAACCCCGTCCATCAGGAACGGAACTAAGAGGCCATGCCAGTGGATGGAGGTGTCCTCATCTAAAGTGTTGGTCACCTTGATCTGCGCCGTCTGCCCCTGCTTGAAGCGGAGCAGGGGGGCTGGAACCGTACCGTTCATGGCGACGGCGTGGCCGATCTTGCCATCTACCTTCAAGTGGATATGGCCGACGGTCAGGTCGACATCTGGGCCGGTCAGGATGGGCAGGTTTGGGTGTGAACCCTGGGTCCCGCTGATTGCCCAACCGGGGAAAAGTCCATTAGCTAGCCCAAAGGCTCCCGCCGCGGTCAGTAGCCGTCTGCGGTTAAGGGCTGGGTCGCGCATGGCTGATTATCCGGAAGGGGGGCGCTTCTGGATAGCTCAGATCGTCACGCCGTCTAGCCTGCGCAACCCCTGATGGACGAAAAACCCGAAAGCGCAGCAGATATCTCAGCCCGTAAACTCTATCTGCCTAAGAGGACGGGTCTGTTTGCAGCGTTTCTGTCATCCACAGGACCCCAGACGCCTAGGACCTCAATTTCGGCCCGGGCCATGGCGGGGGTGCGCCAGGCAATCGCTGGGTGATCAACGCGAAGGTGGGGGTCACGTTGGCGAGGTAGGGGAAATGAAATGAACACTTGTTCGCATTATTGAAAAAAAGACTGGTGGGTATAGCCTCCAAATTCAAATTTGCTAGAACTTCTTTAGAAAACCAACATCACTTCTTCGCT
>CAITHQ010000073.1 GCA_903892305.1 uncultured Alphaproteobacteria bacterium | reverse complement strand
GCGGCTTCGGTATGGGGGTGTTCCGCCAGACGCCGGACAGCATCGGCCCGGGTCACGGGCTCGATCATCTCGCCAAACACCGAGCCAGCCCCCAAATAGCCCGGTGTTGCTGCCAGGGTTGGGTTGGCTTCGATAATGGTGGCGGTGAAGGCGTCGTCACCTTCAAGTAGGGCTGCGCCAAAGGGCGAGGCTGCGGCAAAGGCGTCCAGCACCTTTGGCGGCGGCGGCGAGGCCTGATTGAAGGCAGCCAAAACCTCAGCCGCTGCGGCGGGCAGGGCCAGGGGTTCCGGTGCCGAGCCGGACAGTCGCACCAGATAGCGGCGTTCAGCCACGGCGGTGACCGTGGCCTGGTGATCCTGTCCCCTAACCTTGAGCACGGCCTTACCATGGTTGCCTCGGCGGGCGTCACCTAGGGCGGCGAACAGGCTAGCAGCGGCGGGACCCGACTTGGGCAGGCGGGGCTGGTCACCGAAAATTTCGGTCCAGGCGGCATTGGCCACATGAATGCGACCGTCAGCAGAGGCAAAAGCCGCAGGCTCGTCGAGGGCGATTAGCAGGGCGTCGGCACCCGGCTCACTCTGCACCAGGGACTCCCCAGTCAGGCGCAGGGCAAAGACACCGGCAAATGCGACACAGACCAGACCGACCAAAAGGAACATGCCCGCTGTGGTGGCCAGCCCTGCATTGACCGCGGGAACGGCGGCAAACGCCACTGCGGCGAGAAACAGGGTAACTGCCGCCGCAATCAGCGGATCGATCCGGGGACGTCGCGACGATCTTGTCTTGGGCTTCGCCATGGTTTGCGCCGCAGGGTTTGCCTCGGGACGGAGAAAAGCTCCGCGCGAATCACGAGCAAGCATACATCAACCTGAACAAACCGAGGATTTCACAGATATTCCAGGGCCTAGGTCGGCGTGGATTACGACCACACCGCCCCCGGACGCTTCTTCTTCCCGTTCATGATGAAGCCGATAATCTTGGCGACGGCTTCATAGTGGGCGAGCGGGATATAGTCTTCGACCTCGACGGAGGCGAAGAGGGCCCGGGCCAAGGGCGGATCTTCGATCACCGTAACCCCGGCGGCCTCGGCCACGGCGCGGATACGCAGGGCGACCGCGTCGACACCCTTGGCAACGCACTGGGGGGCGGTTCCTTCGCCGTCCTCATATTTCAAGGCGACGGCGAAGTGGGTCGGGTTCATGACCACCACCGTGGCCTTAGGCACATTGGCCATCATGCGCCGCCGGGCCCGCTGAACGCGGATCGCCTTCTGGCGGGCCTTAACGTGGGGGTCGCCTTCGGACTGCTTGTAATCTTCCTTGACCTCTTCCTTGGTCATCTTCAACCGGGTCATGAAGCGCTGGCGCTGCCAGAACCAGTCAAAGCCGGCAATGGCCAGCATGAAAGACCCGATCGAAAAAATCAGGCGCTTCAGGATATCGATGGCATAGGGGAACATCAGGATCGGATCGCGTTCCGCCAGCTGCTGAAGTTCCGGCCAGTGGGGCTTGAGGACGCTGTAGGCGATCCACCCCACCAGACCGACCTTAGCCAGGGACTTCAAGAAGCTGACCATGGCGTCGATGCCGAACAGCTTCTCAAACCCCGCCATGGGGTTGACCTTGTTGAAGTCGAATTTGAGCTTGTCGGGGGACCACATAAACCCGGTCTGGATCAGATGACCGCCGACCCCGGCGATCGCCGTCGCCCCAAAAACGACACCCAGAAAGGGTGCTGCCGCCAGCATGGCCTGTCGGGCGACGACTACCCCGCCCCCCCCTTGGAGGTGCATAGCGTCGGGATGGGCCAGGAAGGGCATTAGGGCCAGTGTAAGGTTCTGAGAAAGCCAGCCGCCGCATATCAGCAAGGCCGCCGCTGCTCCTGCAAACGAAGTCAGTTGCGGCAGGTCCGCAGTCTTGACGACATCGCCGCTGGCGCGCGCCTGTTCGAGGCGCCTGCCGGTAGGCTCTTCTGTTTTCGACCCTGCATCGTTTTCTTCAGCCATGATCTAGCCGGTGAAATGGGTCAGAAGCACGCGATAGCCGTCGACCCAAATCAGACCGACAATGCCCAAGGTGGCGGCGAAAATGGACAGGCCAAACAGCACCATCAGGGGCGAGGCGACGAAATAGACCTGAAACTGGGGCATAACCCGCGCCACCAGACCCACAGCGATATTGAAAACCAAGGCGAAGGCCGCGACCGGTGCCGAGAGCTGCAGCCCCATTTTGAAGGACTGGGAGACAGTCTGGAGCGCCAGTTCTGTGGCGTCAGCGACGGGTAGGTCCCGGGTAACGGGGAAGATTGTGTAGGACCGCACAATCGCGGCGATGAACATGTGGTGCAGATCGGTTGTCATGATCAGCACCAGACCGATAAGGCCCAGAAAGGTGCCAAGGGTGGTTGAGCCAGGCGCAATGCCGGGCGCCGAGGTCTGGGCAAAGGAGAGCGTGGTCTGGATCGAGACGACTTCGCCGGCTGTGGCCAGGGCGGTTAAGAACAGCCGCATGATGGTGCCGATCATCAGGCCGATCAGAACCTCCTTGATCACGGCACCAGCAATGGCGCTGACAGCCGAGGGGATCAGGGGCAAGGTCGGGGCGATGATCGGGGTCAGGACCAGGGTCAGGACAAAGGCAAAAGACAGCCGGATCCGCGGCGGGACAGATGCGTCCCCTACCCCTGGCATGGTCATGACCAGAGATGCCAGCCGCGCAAAAATCAGGGCACCGGCATAGATCTGCTGGGTCGTGGCGAAGGGCTCCACGACCTTACATGCCCGCGATGCGCGCCGCGATATGCTTCATGAAGCTGCTCATTAGAGCCCCCATGAACGGCAGAAAGAACAGCAGGGAGGCAAAGACCACCACAATCTTGGGTGCGAAGACCAGTGTGGCTTCCTGAATCTGGGTCAGGGCCTGCAGAAGCCCGATGGCGACACCCACGACGAGGCCGACGATCAGGATCGGGGCGGACAACTGAAGGGTCAGCCAGATCGCCTCACGACCGACGTCCAGAACTTCGGCGCCCGTCATGATCATCCCCTTCGCGCAACGAAAACTCGGAGTTCAAATGCGCTGGTTATGGTTAATGAAGGGTTGCAGGGTTTAAGACGTTGCTGGCAGCTTGCATGAGGGGCGGTCCTCTTTGCAGGATAAGACGCTGGGGGTGGAAATGGGGATGGTTCGATGAGCAACCCACCCAGCCCAGCACAGCCCTATGAACTGGACCCCGGCCTCCGCCGGGGTGGCCGGTGTTTGAAGCAGGGCCGCGACCTATCCCCCACCCTCGGTCATACCGGCGAAGGCCGGTATCCAGGTCGTAAGGCGCGGCGCATCAGGAAAGGTCGCGCCTGACCAAAAGCACAGCCCTATAACCTGGACCCCGGCCTTCGCCGGGGTGACCGGAGATATAAGATAGGCCGCTGCGAACTTCCAACCCCCGGTCATACCGGCGAAGGCCGGGGTCCAGATCGTAGAGCTCAGCGCCCTTAGATCGGCATCCGCATGATTTCTTGATAGGCGCTGATCACCTGATCGCGGACGGCCATGACGGTTTCCAGGCTGGTTTCGGCGGCGGAGATAGCGGTGGCCACGTCGATCAGTTGGGCCTTGCCCTGGGTGTGGTTGACGATCTGAGTTTCGGCGTTCTTGGACGCCTGCATGGCGTCGGTCATGGCGTTCTTGACCATGGACCCAAAGTCCATGCCGCCTTCGGCGGCTCCAGACAGACCCGAGGTCGCAGAGCCGGTCTGTCCAGCGGTGGCGGCGTAGGCCTTGGCGGCAGCCAGTGCGGTCATCATGGCTTAGTTTCCGTTATTTGCGCAGTAGGTCGAGGGTGCGCATGTCCATATTGCGCGCTGTCTCGATCACATTGAGGTTGGCTTCATAGGCCCGCTGGGCCTCGCGCATGTCCAGGGCTTCCACCAAGGGGTCGACATTGGGCATCTTCACATAGCCACCGGCATCGGCCGAGGGGTGGCCTGGCTCGTATTCCAGCTTAAATGCACTGTTGTCGGGGGTGACCTTGGTCATCCTGACCCCTTCGCCGCCCTCCACCTGGACCGGCTTGAAAACTGGGATCTGGCGACGATAGGGGTCGCCGCCGGCGGTCTTGGAGGTCGAGCCGGCATTGGCGATGTTCTCGGCGATGATCCGCATCCGCGCCTGTTGCGCGCGGAGGGCCGAGGTGGCGATGGTCTGGGCAGCAGAGCCTGCGGACTTGATTTCAGCCATGAATTAGCTCCTAGCGGCCCGGCGGCTTGGCCGCCATCTTCAAAAGATTCAAGGACTTCTGATAAAAACTGACCGCCGCGTCATAGTTCATGCGCGTGTCCGTCAGCTTGAGCATTTCGTCTTCCAGCACAACGCTATTGCCGTCCAGTGTGGTCTCGGTGTCCTGCGACTTGCGGGACTTTACCTTAGGCGGGTTCGGCGAGGTCGCCGTATGGGCAATGTGCATGGGGTTGGTCACCGCCACTGACATCGGCCCTGGCTGGCTGGCCGCAGCGGCGGCCATGTGGGATTGGAAGCTGTAGGGCTTCAAGTCCTGAGGCAGATAGTTGGGCGTGTCAGCATTTGCCACATTCTGGGCAATCACCCTCTGACGCTCAGTCAGATAGCCCATGCGCGACTTGAGCATGGCGAACAACGGAATTTCGGTGATGTCCATAATCAATATGGTGAAGAAATAGGGTTAATCGGTCCTTAAGACCCTTCGGGCCATATCTCGCGAGGACCGGCACCTGCATCGCCCGTCGCCATACCGTGATTTGGATATGAACCTCGCAGACTCCGTTCGTGCCTTTTTTGCCCTTGCCCTGACCTTGGGGCTGATCGGCCTCGCCGCTGCCGCCCTGCGCCGCTTTGGGCCCGATGCCCTGATGGCCATGGTCCCCAAGGGTAAGATTAGGCGGTTGGCAGTGGTGGAGACCCTGATCCTCGACCCAGCCCGACGGTTGGTCCTGGTGTCCTGCGATGGCGAAGAACAGCTGCTCCTGCTGGGCGAGGGGCAAATCTTGAAGGCTGTCGCTCCCCTGCCCTCACCTCAACCAACAAAGGCCGTCTTCGATGCTTAGCCGCTTGCGCAGCCTGTGGGTCTCCACCTTCGGATCCTGGCACAAGGACGATATGCGTCGCGCGGCAGGTTACGCCCTGATCGCTACCCTGGCCGCCATGCTGATGCCTGCCCAAGCCATAGCTCAGGCGGTGAACATTAATCTGGGTTCGGGCGCTGGCCTGACCGACCGGGTGGTGCAACTGATCGGCCTGCTGACGGTTCTGTCGCTTGCGCCGTCCATTGTCATTATGACCACCGCCTTTGTGAGAATTGTCGTGGTGCTTTCCCTGTTGCGGACGGCGATGGGCGTACAGCAGAGCCCGCCCAATTCGGTGATTATCAGCCTGTCCCTGTTCCTGACGGCGATCGTCATGGGTCCGACCCTGCAGACCTCTTACAATCAAGGGATCAAGCCACTTCTGGATCACCAGATGGAGCTGCCCCAGGCCTTTACTGCTGCGGGCGCACCGGTGAAGACCTTCATGCTTTCTCAGGTGGATCGAGAAGACTTGGCCCTG
>CAITHQ010000072.1 GCA_903892305.1 uncultured Alphaproteobacteria bacterium | reverse complement strand
GATGAGATCGAAACCATCAACGAATTCGACCCTCTGACCGGCAAGAAGACCGCCGAACTTCCCTCGGTGAAAATCTATGCCAACAGCCACCACGTCACACCACGGCCAACCCTCAACCAGGCCATCATCCATATCCGTGCCGAACTAAAGGAGCGCCTGGCCTGGCTGGTCGAGAACGGCAAGCTTTTGGAAGCTCAGCGCCTGGAACAGCGGACCACCTTTGATATGGAAATGATCGAGGCCACCGGCTCCTGCGCGGGCATCGAGAATTACAGCCGCTATCTCTCAGGCCGCAGGCCGGGGGAGCCCCCGCCGACCTTCTTTGAATACATTCCCGATAACGCCTTGCTTTTCATTGATGAGAGCCATCAGAGCGTGCCGCAGATCGGCGGCATGTATCGCGGCGACTACCGCCGAAAGTTCACCCTGTCGGAATATGGCTTCCGCCTGCCATCCTGCCTCGACAACCGCCCTCTCAAGTTTGAGGAATGGGAGGCCATGCGTCCCGACACCATCAGCGTCTCAGCCACCCCTGGGCCCTGGGAGATGGAAAAGGCGGCGGGGGTCTTCGCTGAACAGGTGATCCGCCCCACCGGCCTGATCGACCCGCCGGTAGAGGTACGCCCAGTCTCCCAGGACAATCACAGCCAGGTGGACGACGTCATCGCCGAGGCTCGGGAGACCATTGCCAAGGGCTATCGCTGTCTGGTCACCGTGCTGACCAAGAAAATGGCGGAAGACTTATCAGAATACATGCACGAGCAGGGCCTGAAGGTCCGCTACATGCACTCCGACATCGACACCATGGAGCGGATCGAAATCATCCGCGACCTGCGACTGGGCGCTTTCGATATCCTCATCGGCATCAACCTGCTGCGGGAGGGCCTCGACATTCCTGAGTGCGGCCTGGTGGGCATTCTTGACGCCGATAAGGAAGGCTTCCTGCGCTCAGAGACCAGCCTGATCCAGACCATTGGCCGGGCGGCGCGGAATGTGGACGGCAAGGTCATCCTCTATGCCGACCGGATCACCGGCTCCATGGAGCGGGCCATGGCCGAAACCAGCCGCCGGCGGGAAAAGCAGGAGGCCTACAACACCCTGCACGGCATTACGCCTGAGAGTATCAAGTCCAGCATCAAGGAAATCCTCGCCAGTCCCTATGAGAAGGACCGCCGCAGACACGAGGTTTCCTCCGTGGCCGAGGAGTCCAAACCCTTCCTGGGGGACAATTTCAAGGCCACACTGCGCGACCTCGAAGCCAAGATGCGCCAAGCGGCCGCCGACCTGGAATTCGAAACCGCCGCCCGTCTGCGCGACGAGATCAAGCGCCTGAAACTCATGGACTTGGAATTCGCCAACGACGCCCTCACCGCACCGGGGGAAGAGGTAGACAAGGGCGCGGTGAAACAGGTCAAGGCCGAGGCTCGCGCCGAAGCCGCCGAGCGGTGGCGGAAGGGTAAGCGTTAGGAGGAGGTGGCCTGGATCGCCACGGCCGTCGATCAGTCGACGACAAACTCATCGACCCGATAGCCCTGGAAATACAGTCCAGCCGTAAGGTCGGCATAGTCCAGCTTGGCGTCGGCCTGGGCGGCGACGATG
>CAITHQ010000071.1 GCA_903892305.1 uncultured Alphaproteobacteria bacterium | reverse complement strand
GGCGATCGCACTCCTCAAAGATCTCGCGGTAGTCCCGTTTGTATTCGACCGCCGCCAGGTAGACCGCCTGACGGTTGTCCATGACCTTTTCCTGGGTGGACTTAAGCATGCTGGTAACCGCCATGGACGCTCGGTGGCTACCTTTCAAAGCGGATAGGTTGAGGCCACGGATTATGGCCTGAGCCATCGGCAACTCGATGACCTTGCCGTTCTCCTTGATCTGTACCGGTCGGAGCGCCTCAAAGAGGATCATGTCCCCGATATAGCTGTCGAGAATAGGGTCAGGCTTCTGGACGGCCTTCTTCCTTGGCCGGCCTCTGGGGTTACCAGATTTCCCCTTCTTGAACTGGTGCTCCGCAGGCGGACGGCCATAACCCGCCGACCGTGGCTCAGGCAGGTTGTCATTGGTTTCATTGGCGTCGCTCACGCGGCATCCCCTGCGTGCCTGCTCGCCTCCAAAGTTTCAAACGTCACACCATCTGCCGCCAAGGCCGCAGACTTGCCGGTAAGTCTTTCCCAGCGCCGGATGATGGTGTCGCAGTAGAGGGGGTCATATTCGATGACCCTGGCAGATCGACCACAGGTCTCAGCGGCGATCAGCGTAGTGCCAGACCCCGCAAAGGGATCGAGGACAATGGCGCCGCGACGCGAGCAGTCCTTGATAGCGTCTGCCACCAGGTCGGTGGGCTTTACTGTGGGATGCATGGCCTGGGCCTCGTCCCTCCCCGCCCCCATGCTGGAGATGCCCGGATAGTCCCAGACATTGGTGCGGTAGCGCCCGGTATCACCAAGGCCAAAGCTGTTCACATGGGGCGCGGTTCCGATCTTGAAGACAAAGACCAGCTCGTGCTTGGACCGGTAGAAGGTCCCCATACCGCCATTGGTCTTGTTCCAGACGCAGAGATTCTTCAGCTCCGAGAAGACAGCCTTCCCGGCGGAAAGCAGCTCACCCATGTGCCGCCAGTCCATACAGACAAAAGCGATGGCGCCGTCCCGGCTGACCCTGGCCGCTTCGCCAAGGGTCTGGGTGAGGAACTCTGTGAAGGCCTGGTCGGACATCTCGCCAACGCCCATGGCGAACTCGCGATGGCGAACGCGGCCCAGACCGCTGACATGGCCGTCTATGGCCACATTATAGGGCGGGTCGGTGAAGATGAGGTCGGCGACCTCTCCTCCCATAAGGGACTGGTAGTCTGCAGCGCTGCGGGCATCACCGCAGATCAGCTTGTGCCGACCCAGGATCCAGAGATCACCCATCCGGCTAACGGCATGGCCTGCCACAGGCGGGATTTCATCTTCCGGGCCGATCACCGCTTCCGGATCGGAGTCCTGGACTGCGTCGAGGGTCATATCGACCTCGGCCAGTGAGAAGCCCGTCAGGGTCACATCGAAGTCCAGGTCGATAAGGGCCTGAAGCTCTATGGCCAGGAACTCCTGGTCCCAGCCCGCATTGAGAGCCAGCTTGTTGTCGGCAAGGACATAAGCACGGCGCTCGGTCTCGCTCAGGTGAGACAGCCGAAGCGTCGGGACGCTTTCAAGGCCAAGGAGCTTCGCCGCCTCGACCCGGCCGTGGCCGGCGATGATCTCTCCGTCGTCACTGATCAGCACCGGATTGGTAAAACCAAACCGCTGAATGCTGTCGGCAATCTGCCTGACCTGCTTCTTGGAGTGGCGCCGGGCATTGCGGGCATAGGGCCGCAAACTCTCCGGGGAGCGGCTTTCGATCGCGGGCGATCCGATTCTGGGCATAAGGGAACGTATCACGAACGCCACTCTCTCAATAGGGGCAGGAGTTCGGGGCGGGTTCAAAGGTTGTTGATGAGTCCCTGGCGGCTGGGGAAAACCCAGACCCTGACCACCTGGCCCGCCAGGCTATATGCGGGAGTGAAATAGGATCAACTTATTCTATTTATTCACTAAATTTTCCGACGCGACTGGACTCCCGCCGGTCGGCGAGTATTGCTGTCGTCGTCCCGCCCGGCGCTCCCGGGCTTCGCTCGGTGCAGGCCAAGCCCGGCTCGCCAAGCAAGGACGTTACCCCAATGAGCAAGTCAAAACGCCGAATCGCAAATGAGATTCCGACCGCTACTGAAGTGGCGGCCGCTCCCCCACCGACGACCAAGATCGCCATGGTCGTTGGCCTCCTCAGTCGCCCGGAAGGGGCAAGCCTCGACATGCTTGTGCGTTCAACAGGTTGGCAGACTCACTCGGTCCGTGGCGCCATGGCCGGAGC
>CAITHQ010000070.1 GCA_903892305.1 uncultured Alphaproteobacteria bacterium | reverse complement strand
TGGGTGCTGTGGACTTCCTGGCGCGGTTGGAGGCGGAGAGCGGGCGCGTGCTGGCAGCGGGGACCGAGGGCGGGGGTAGTGGAGAGTTAAGTGGGGTGTCACCGTAATTGTAATTAGGAACTGATGCCCTGGACGATCCAAACGACAATGTCACAAGCTAAAATGATTTCAGCCCTAGATTTGGCGCACGCCCTTCGGCATGCACAATTCCGGGTGCCCCGAGCAGCAGTCTGAAACTAGGAACGCCAGCAAGTCCTGCATGCCCTCGACTTTCAGGGAATAGAAAACCGACCGGCTCTTGCGTCGGGCTTCGATAAGGTCGGCGCGCGCCAAGATCCCGAGATGGGCTGACATGGTCGTCGGTGGAATTGAGAGTAAGCGCGCAATTTCTCCGGCGGGCAGCCCGTCGGCGCCCTCCTTCACCAGCAGCCGAAAAACCGCCAAACGTGTTTTGTGCGCGATCGCCGAGAGACGGTCGATCGCCTCGTTCTCATCCATCCAATCATAGTCCTCGAAGTTACAGCGATGGGTCAACCGACCCAGCCTGTTCACTGTTCCGCCACGGCTTCCTGATCGGCAATCCAAAAATGACCAATCCCACTCCAAACCTATTATACCATTATTCTAGTAGTATAGTATCAACGGGCGGACTTGGGAGGGTTTGTGATGAGGCGTTTCGTTCTTTCCGTTTTGGCAGTCGCATGGGCTATGTCGGCCTCAGCCGCTTTGGCTCAGGAGCCCGTGACGGACCTGCGCGAAATCGCGGCGGCCTTGGCCAAGGAGCAAGCGAGGATCTCCGAGCTGCAGGCTGAACTCGATCAGCGACGCGCAGCGCTTGCCGACCTTGCACGGCGGCTATCAGCGGACAGAGCCGAGCCAGTTACACCCCAGACCCTCACCACGGCCGTACCGGTCGATTTGAAGCCCGTTGCGGTCAAGGAGGTTGCTGCTTTGGCAGGGCAAGCGCCAAGGTTCGAGTTCTATGGCGATACGAAGGTGCGCTACGAAACCCTGACCCAAGATTATCCCGGCTGCATTGGTTGCCCCGATCGAAAGCGCGGGCGGCTACGACTCAGGTTCGGGGCTGAAGGAAACCTCTCGCCCGACTTCAAAGCCGTGATGGGTTTTAGCGCCGGCGAGATCAACGATCCGAACTCCGTCTACGTCAATCTGGGCAACAAGTTCAGCCGCAAGGTTGTCACATGGGATCGCGGCTATATCGAATATCGCCCCCAGGCGGCGCGCTGGCTTGATCTGACAGCCGGCAAGTTTCCCCAGACCTGGGTGCGCTCCTCAATGGTCTTCGACGTCGACTTCTATCCCGAGGGCCTGACCGAAAAATTCTCCTTCGATCTTCCCCGTGGGAGTCCATTGACCAATGTCGGGATGCAGGGCTTTCAACTGATTTTAGGCGAACAGTCAGGCGACAGACGCACCACGCTTACCGGTGAGCAATTCACCGGGCGGTTCAAGGTCGGCTCACACCTCTCGACTTTGATTGCGGCGACCGCAGTCGACATTGAGCGCCCAGACCCGCTGCTACGCTCCCTCTTGGACGGCACGGATGTCGGAGTCAGGAATACCAACGAAGTCATTCTCCGTGACGGGCTACCTAGCTATGCCAGTAAGTTCCGATATGCGAACTTGATTGTTGAAAACAAGATTTCAACGCCCTGGCCGAAGTGGCCCCTGACCGTGGCGTTTGAACTCCAGCGCAATCTCGGGGCGGCGTCATCTCGCGACACCGCCAAATCGGTTCGCGTAGATTTTGGACGCAGCCAGCAACCCGACGACTGGTTTGTGAGTTGGCATTGGTTTCGTTCCGAGCAGGACGCCATCTTGTCGGCCCTCGGTGAGAGCGATTGGCGAGGGCCCTCAAACGTTGAGCAACAGCGTTTCGAGGTCAATCACATGGTCACACCCAATGTGCAGCTCGGCGTGACCCTGTATCGAGGCCGTACATTGGATAGTTCGTTGCCCGGCTCGCTTCTGCCACCTGGCCGCGCCCGCGCGCTCGGTGACACCTGGATCAACCGTATGTATTGGGATGTTTCGTACCGCTATTGAGGCGCAATTGTTGGGGTAGAATTTTCGGACCTGAAAAGTCTTCCGAAAATTCAATATCTTATCGAGAAGAATGGCGCGCCCGGAACGATTCGAACGTCCGACCCTCAGATTCGTAGTCTGATGCTCTATCCAGCTGAGCTACGGGCGCGCATGGCCTTACGGCAAGGGCGCGGAACCTAGTCGCGCCGGCGGCAAAGCGCAAGCCCTGTGATCTACAAATCCCGCCAGGTTTGGACACTTGTGGTGGGCCAAGGTTTGGCCTCGTAAACCCCGCGGGCCACGGCCCTGGCCAGGACGTCGGCAGCAAGGGCCCCAAGACGGGCCACGGTGAAGTCGCCCCCCTTTAGGGGCTGGCGGCCAGTGGACAGGGCAAAGACCACATCGCCGTCAAACGGGGCATGGATGGGCCGGATGGCGCGGGCCAGACCGTCCTGGGCCATGATGGCCAGCCGCTTGGCCTGGGCCGGGGTCAGGGCCACATCGGTGGCGACGCAGGCAATGGTGGTATTCATTCTCTGGCCGGGATCGGCCTTGGCCAGACCCCAGTCGTCGGGGGCGGCCTTCAGCCCTGCGGCACCCAGGCCGCCGAACTCATCGCCCATCTCGTAAGGGGCGGCCCAGAAGGTCCTTCCGCCGGGCGCAACCACCGCGCCATAACTGTTGACGCAGGCCAGGGCTCCGACCGTCATGCCATCCGCCGTGACCACCGAGGCGGTTCCCGTTCCGCCCTTAAGGCTGCCAGCCATGGCGCCATAGCCGGCGCCGACCGTTCCTTGGGCAACCTCCAGGCCAGCGGCCAAGGCCGCCTCACGGCCCAGCCGACGATAGGGAGGATCTTCCCCCCAGGCCTTGTCGCCGCCATTGGCCAGGTCATAGAGAATGGCACCCGGCACCACCGGGGACAGGGGCACACCGGCCCGTCCCAGCAAGCCATAACCGCGCCCCTGGACACCCAGCCAGCTGACCACCCCATCCCCCGCCGCTAGCCCATAGACAGACCCCCCGGACAGGACGATGGCGTCAATGGCCTCCACCAGGTTCTCAGGCGCCAGGGCATCGGTTTCGCGGGTGCCGGGGCCGCCGCCGCGCACATCGACGGCTGCCACGGCACGATCATCAGGCAAGATGACGGTGACTCCAGTGCGGGCCACCACATCGTGAGCCTGTCCAACCTTTAGGCCCGGCACGTCGGTGATACTGTTGCGCGGCCCTGGAGAGGGCACCGAAGGTATAGTCTTGGGCGTTTGGCTCATAGGGGAGGAAGAACACGCCAGAAGGATTGTTGTCCACGCATGTAGGACTATGGTGGGCGGGAATTTTCAATTTGCAGCGTGGTCTTCCGTGTCAACATCCCGTTCCTTGAAGCTGGCCCTCCTAGCCGCCCTTGGGCTTAGCGCCCTAAATAGTCCCGCCGAAGCCAAGGCAAAGCCCCATCACCCCGCCGCGGCGGCACCGATGGTCGGCAAGGGCATGGTGGCGGCAGCCAATCCCCTGGCGGTTGAAGCGGGGCTCAACGTCCTGCGTCGCGGGGGGTCGGCGGTGGATGCTGCGGTGGCCGTGCAGGCGGCCCTGGGTCTGGTCGAGCCACAGAGCTCTGGCCTCGGCGGCGGGTCCTTCATGACCTATTACGACGCCAAGACCCACAAGGTGGTGGCCTTCAACGGCCGAGAAAAGGCCCCCATGGGAGCCAGTTCCGACATGTTTATGGGGCCAGATGGCAAGCCCCTGCCCTTCGTTACCGCGGTGGTCAGCGGCGGGGCCACCGGGGTCCCCGGTGCTGTGGCCATGCTGCACATGGCCCAGGGCCTCTATGGCAAGCTGCCTTGGTCGACCCTGTTCGTGGACGCCGAGCGCATGGCAGACCAGGGCTTCATCGTGAGCCCACGCCTCGCCATGATGGCGTCCAGCCCCTTCCCCCAGGCCAATCAGCCGGACGCCATTGCCTATTTCACCAAGCCAGACGGTAAGAAGATCCAAGCGGGCGACCTGCTGCGCAATCCGGCCTATGCCGCCACGGTGCGAAAGATCGCCGCCGAAGGCCCCAAGGCCCTGCTGGAAGGTAGCATCGCCCAGGACATCGTTAAGCGCACCACCGAAGGGGCCCTGCCGGGAACCATGACCCTGGAGGATCTCAAGGCCTATAAGCCGAAGATGACCGAGGCCCTGTGCCGGCCCTATCGGATCTATGTGGTCTGCACCCCACCGGCTCCTTCAGGCGGTCCAGCTGTTCTGGAGGGCCTTGGCCTTTTGGAAAACACCGACATCGCCAAGTACGGCCCCGACAAGGTGCAGGGCTGGTATCTGTTTTCCCAAGCCAGTCGGCTTATGTACGCCGACAGAGATCGCTATTTTGGCGACCCTGATTTTGTGGACGTGCCCGTGGCTGGTCTGCTGGACCCCGCCTATCTCAAGGCCCGCGCCGCCCTGATCAATCCTGACCATGCTGGCGCGCCACCTGCGGCAGGCAATCCCAAGGGCGCGGGCATTCGCGGGACTGACCATACCAAGGAACCGGGCGGCACCACTCACTTCGTCATCGTCGATGCGGCGGGCAATACCGTCTCCATGACCACGACGGTGGAGAGCATTTTCGGCACAGGCCGGATGGTGGATGGCTTCTTCCTGAACAACCAGCTCACGGACTTTTCCTTCTCGCCGACGGAAAAGGATGGGGTCGCCGCCGCCAATGCCGTGGCACCGGGCAAACGTCCCCGCTCATCCATGGCCCCAGCCATTGTCCTAGACCGCCAGGGCAGGCTCTACGCCGCTGTCGGGTCTCCGGGCGGCAATTCCATCCTGGCCTATAACCTGAAGGCCCTGGTGGGCATCCTGGACTGGAAGCTGTCGATTAAGGACGCCGTGGCCCTGCCCAACCTGATCGCCCGGGGCGAGCCCTATTGGTCTGAACCTGATCTCTATGCGGCCGGCGTCGTCGAGGGTCTGGCGGCCAAGGGCGTCAAGCTAGGTGCCGGGGGCGGAGCTGAAGGATCGGGTCTTCATGGGGTTCTGATGACGCCCCAGGGCTTGACAGGTGCCGCTGATCCCCGCCGGGAAGGCGTGGCCAAAGCCCCCTAAAGAGGCGACTTCGCGCGCCGTCGCTTGGGCTTATCAAGTGGCGGCGCAATGCCGGGAAGGCGGAGTTCGAAGGTAGTCCCCTCGGGGCCCGTGGTCGCCAGGATCAGATCACCGCCGTGACCCTGGGCCAACTCCCGGGCGATGGCCAAGCCAAGGCCCGCGCCGCCCGGACGACTTGAGCCAGCGAAGGGCTGGAACAAACGCTCCCGGGCCCGCTCAGGGATACCGGGTCCATTGTCTGAGATCGTCAGGATGGATTGGGTCTGCTCCTGAGCAAAAGATACCCGCACCTCGCCCTGGGCACCTGGCACCTGTTGCTCAAAAGCCTGACGGGCATTGCGCATGAGGTTTGAGAGAATTCGGTGCAATTGGTCTGGATCGGCCAGGATCTGGGTGATGGCGTCGACCTCGACCCTCAGCTTTACAGACCCACCCAGACGGGCCTCTTCAGCCGCAGACTCAAGGGCCAAGAGCAAAGGTGTCGGACGGGCATCAGGGGCGGCCTCCTGAGTCTTGCCATAGGTCAGAACGTCGGTGGCCAGCTTGACCGCTCGGTTCAGGGCCCGCTCCAGCCGGGGCATGGCCTGCGCCACTGTGGGATCGCGGACCGCCGCCAAACGTTCAGACGCGAGCTGGGCACTGGTCAGCATATTACGCAGGTCATGATTGATCTTAGCCACCGCCTCACCCAGGGCTGCCAGCCGGGCCCGAGAGCTGAGGGCCGTGCGCAGATCCACCTGCATTAGGTCCAGCTCCACCTCGGCTCGACCCACTTCGTCACGGCGGCCGGAGGGCTCGATATGGGCGGCGGGGTCGTCAGGGTCGGCGCGAAACCGCTCCATGGCGATGGTGATCCGCTGCATGGGTCGCACCAGGAAATAATTCAACGCCAGAAAAACCAGCAAGCCCGCAAGGCTGGCCACGGCCGCTGTGGTCAGAACTAGACTCCATAGGTTCCGCGAGAGCTCCTTGCGCAAGTCCGCATCCGGGGCGACCACCTCAATGAAGTCTGCCTGACGAAATCGGGGTTCAGCGATCACGCGCACTGTACGTCCAGGGCCGCCCGTCAGAGTCTGAAAAGGTGCCATAAGCCAGGACACGGGTGCCTGGTGGCGCAAATCGACCAGATAAGGGGCTTCGGCGCGCTTGGGGCCCTGCAAGACCAGGCGGCGCATGCCGTCGGACTGGATGGCCACCGTTTCAACCCCAGCCCCCACCAGGAGCTGGGTGGAAAGTTGCTCGGTGACGACCCGATCTGGCGCCACTTCTGTCGCCAGAGAGGCCAATTCCGCCGCCCGGACCCGGTCCAGCAGCCATTGCTCTTCCCGCGCCGCCAAGGCCGGCGGCAGGATCATGGCACCGGCCAGGATGATGAAGAGGGCGGTGAGAATCAGCAGGCGTGCGGACAGGCCGCCGGGCCAGAAGAATCGGCGTCCGGACGTCCACTGCGTCCCGGCAGACTTGGCGGGGTCAGCCATGGCCTTTCCCGTAAGCCATCGGAACCCAAGGGGCAACGCCAAGCACTCGGGATGTCGCCATTGGCCTAGCTTGTGCCAACAGCTTGGGCGACATGGGTGAAACCGTCAGCTTTCAAGCGCGCGGCAAGGTCTCTGGCGATCTTGATCACCAGACCAGGCCCTTGGAAAACCAGGGCGGAATAGAGCTGAACAGCGCTAGCCCCGGCACGAATTCGGGCATAGGCTTGCGCCCCTGATCCTATGCCGCCCACACCGATCAGCACCAACCGGCCTGCGGCAGCGGCGTAGAAGTCCTTGAGCTTGGCTTGGGCCAGATCGGTAAGCGGCGCACCAGACAGACCACCGCTCTCGCCGGAGAAGGCCGAGCGCAGGGCTGGCCGCGACAGGGTGGTGTTCGACACAATCAATCCGGCCAAACCGTGGGCGATAGACACCTCAACAATGGCCTCGATTTCATCGCGCTCCAGATCGGGGGCAACCTTAAGAAAGACCGGAACGCGTCCTTGCGCGGGCAGGCTGTCGCGTTTTTCCGCAAGGCGTCCCAACAGGTCCTCAAGGGCTGCGCGTGTCTGAAGCCCCCTCAGACCCGGTGTATTGGGCGAGGAGATATTCACCGTGAAATAGTCGGCCATGCCCCAGAGATGCTCTAGACAGGACACATAGTCGCCTATCCGATCGGTAGCCTCTTTGTTCGCGCCGATATTGGCCCCCACAATGCCAGGGCCCCGCCGCGCCAGTCTGGCGGAGAAGGCCTCAAGCCCTTCATTATTGAACCCCATGCGATTGATCACCGCTTGGTCGGGGGTCAGGCGAAATAGGCGCGGTCTCGGATTGCCTGCTTGAGCCAGGGGCGTGACCGTTCCGCACTCCACAAACCCGAAGCCGGACCGCAACATGGGTCCGAACACCTCAGCGTTCTTGTCAAAGCCTGGGGCCAGGCCGATGCAGTTGGGTAGGCTGATCCCGGCGATGTCGGTGTTCAGCATAGGATCATAGGCCACAGCGCGGGGACCAAGACCCATGGCTAGGCCCGCAATCGTTGCACGATGGGCGTCCTCAGGGTCCAAAAGGTGCAGACCCCTGGCGATCAGATCATGGGCGAGGGTCAAGCCAGATCTCCCAATTGCGGAATCCCCGCCAAATCAAGGGGTGCGTCGCGGACATCGCGGACCCATCGACAGTCCAAGCACTCATAGAGGTGGGGGAAGAGATCACCGCCCCGGGACGGTTCCCATTTCAAATTCGGACCCAGATCATCGGCCTCGACCACAAGAACAGTGAGGTCATGTTTGTCCGTAAAATAACGCCGGGCGGTTTCCAGGGCCTGAGCCCCCGTCGAAAAATGGATATAGCCGTCAGCAATATCGATGGCTGAGCCTTCGAACAGGCCCTTGGCCTGGGCTTGAATCCACTCGGCCCGGGGCAGAATCTTATAAATCAGGGCCATGATCTAATGCCGGTCCCGGGGATAGAAGAGGCCGTCATAGGCGGGTCTGCCATTGTCATCGAACAAGAAGACCGCAGCACCGGCGGTGGGCAGTCCGGTTCGAATGCGGTTGATCGCCGAAGACGGCGCCCCGGCCTCGATCAGAAAGCGGGTGGCTAGGTCTTGGAGACCCGGATTATGGCCGACAATCATCAGGGTGTGACATTTCGGGCCGCGCAGTGAAATCACGCTGCGGAGAAAACCAGGCTCAGCCAGATAGAGCTCTTTTTCGAACTGCGGCTCAAGCCCTGGAAAACTTCTGGAGGCTTCAGCCCAGCTCTCACGCACACGCACAGCCGCCGAGGCCAGGACAAGGTCTGGCATCAGTCCCAGCTCCGAGAGGGTCATCCCTGCCCCTTCAGCTTCCCGACGCCCCAGGTCGGTGAGACGGCGGTCGAAATCATCGCCGCTTTCTGCGTCCCGTTCCGCGTCGCCATGACGCAAGAGGATCAGCCTGTTCATAGTCACTCCGTCAGCCCAAACTCTACATAGACGGGGTTGCCGCCGACGCGAAGCGGTTGACAGACAAAGTGCATGGCGCTCCAAGCGAGAACAATGACCAAGTCTGTCCCTGCCTTTCCTGAAATTGAGACCAAGGGCGGAATCTGGCGGTTCCCCGCCGATCAACCCTTGCGCCTGGACTCCGGTGCCGAATTTGCACCTCTGGAGATGGCTTATCAGACCTATGGCGTGCTGAATGACGCTAGGTCGAATGCTATTTTGGTCTGCCACGCCCTGACGGGTGACCAGCACATGGCATCTACCCATCCGGTGACGGGCAAGCCTGGCTGGTGGAATCGGGTGGTGGGCCCGGGACTGCCGCTGGATCCTGATAGGTATTTCATCATCTGCGCCAATGTTCTGGGTGGCTGTATGGGCTCATCGGGGCCGGCCTCGATAAATCCTCAGACGGACGAGGTTTATGGCCTGTCCTTCCCGATGATTACAATCGGCGACATGGCGCGGGCCCAAGCCATGTTGATTAGAGCCCTGGGCATTGACACCCTGTTTGCTGTGGTTGGTGCCTCCATGGGGGGCATGCAGGTCCTGCAGTGGGCGGCAGATTTTCCAGAGCGGGTATTTTCAGCGGTCTGCATTGGTGCAGCACCCAGGCATTCGGCCCAGAACATCGCCTTCCATGAGGTCGGACGCCAGGCGATCATGGCCGATCCTGATTGGCGCGGCGGTGCCTATGTGCAGGCTGGGGTACGTCCTGAAAAGGGACTGGCTGTGGCCCGCATGGCCGCCCACATCACCTATCTGTCGGAGACCGCCCTGCAGAGAAAGTTTGGGCGCGAACTGCAAAGCGATGGCCTGAGCTGGGGCTTCAACGCCGACTTCCAGGTGGAAAGCTATCTCCGCCATCAGGGTGCCAGCTTTGTCGATCGGTTTGACGCCAATTCCTATCTCTACATCACCCGGGCCCTGGACTATTTCGACCTGGCCTCAGAGCATGATGGTGTGTTGGCCAAGGCCTTTCAGCGGGCCAGAGACGTGCGGTTTTGCGTGCTCTCCTTCTCCTCAGACTGGCTCTACGCCACCTCGGAAAGCCGCGATATTGTCCGGGCGCTCAACGCAGCCGGATGCCGGGCCAGCTTTGCGGAAATCCAGACCGACAAGGGCCATGACGCCATCTTCCTGGAAGAACCGGCCCTAGATTCAGCCCTGCGCGGCTTTATGGCCTCGGCCGCCGAACGGCGGGGGCTGAAATGAGCTTGGTGCGTGAAGACTTTCGGGAAATCATCCGACTGGTAGCACCGGGGAGCCGGGTGCTTGATGTGGGCTGCGGCGAAGGCGAACTGCTGGAAATGCTGACCCGGGAAAAGCAAATCGACGGCCAGGGTCTGGAAATTTCCAGTGCCGGGGTCTCAGCCTGCCTGGCCCGAGGCCTCGCCGTCGTCCAAGGCGATGGGGATCGCGACCTGGACCAATTTCCGTCCAATGCCTTCGACTATGCCATCCTGTCCAAGACACTACAGCAAATGCGCGACCCAAGGCACGTTCTGTCGGAACTGCTGCGGATTGCCGACCAAGCGGTGGTGTCAGTGCCGAACTTCGGTCACTGGCGGGTGCGGTGGGCCCTGTTGGCGAGGGGCCGTATGCCGGAGACCAAGGCCTTACCCGACCCCTGGTGGGCGACTGCCAACATTCATTTGTGCACCCTGCACGATTTCATCGCCCTTTGTGATGACCTAGATGTCCGGATTGAGGCTTGCGCGGCCCTATCTGAAGGCCAGCCCGCCCGCAGCATTAATCCCAAACACCCCATTGAAAACTGGCGCGCAGAAACCGCTCTCTTCCTGCTGAGCCGCAGGACATTAAAAGACGTTTAGCCTGCAATCGCAGCGGCGTCGGTGTCGCCAGTCCGAATCCGGAGCGCCTTTTCCAGGTCGAGAACGAAGACCTTGCCGTCGCCGATCTTGCCGGTATTCGCGGTTCGAGCCACGGCTTCTACGACGGCATCAGCAATATCGGTAGGCACCGCGATCTCAAGCTTCACCTTTGGCAGGAGCTTCACTTCGTATTCTGCGCCGCGATAGACCTCGGTCTTGCCCCGCTGACGGCCATAGCCGCGCACTTCCGTCACGGTCAGTCCGGATGCACCGGCCTCAGTGACCGCTTCCAGCACCGCGTCGAGACGGCTGGGCTTAATGATGGCGATGATCATCTTCATGGGAAGCCTCCACGTTAGAGATGAGTCGAGGCTAGGGCGAACCGAAGCGGACTCCAAGGGTGTCTATAGAGATCAACCCGGAGTTCCTTGATTTAGGCCTAACAATCGTCAATCGCGCATCCGAGCGACACAGGTGCCCGCCCGACGGGCAGAGGGCTCAAGGCCGGGCGCGACAGGGGGGCTCGCACCCTGTGTCCCCGTGGCTTTACGGCGAAGGTTTGCTTCACAGCCTCCATCAGGACCAGCCCAGCAAAGCTTGGCCAGAGTCGCGAGCCCGCCTGCTCAAACCCCTCCGCCCAACCGGCAGCCCAGGGGAAGGGCGGGACATAGAGGGCCCGGGTCCAACCCGAAGGTTCGAGGTCGGCGTCCCTCAGCAGATCAGCCAGCTGTCGCCGACTGAAGGGTCGACCATGGCCGAAGGGCGTTGACTCAGAATTCGCCCAGGCACCGTTACGCGCCGCCACCACCACGACCACCCGTCCAGATGGGGCAAGCACACGCCAGACTTCCCGCAGGAGGGCTAAGGGATCTGGGCTTTCCTCCAGGGCGTGGACCAGGAGAATGCGGTCAAAAAGGGCATTGCGGAACGGCAGGCTGTCCTCACCGGTCAGGATTGCCAAATTCGGCGACTGCCCCGGCCAGACCTCTACGCCCTGCTGCGCGGGCATGGCAGCAATGACCCGACGGGCCCTGTCCTTGAGCGGACCTAGAAAGGGTGTGGCGTATCCGACGCCTAGAACATCCAGCCCCCGTGCCCCATCCCAGATCTCGGCGACCTTGCGGGAGGTCATTTCCCGGGCGATCTGACCCAGGCGCGAGGCATAAAATTGGCGGAGTTCGAGGACATCGCGACGCATTCCGTAGAGTTAGGCCTAGTCGAGGCGGATCGCGAGCCTTACCTAGGGAAGAATTTCAAATCCCCTGAGGTCCCCATGTCGATCACCGTCCACCAATTCGCCTGTTTGTCCGACAATTACGGCTATCTGGTCCGCGACGATGCCACCGGGCTGGCCGCCTGTATCGACACGCCCGACGCAAAAGTCATTTTAAGCGAGTTGGATAAGCTGGGGTGGAAGCTGGCCCTGATTCTCAACACCCATTGGCATGCCGACCACGCCGGCGGCAATGACGAGATCAAGGCCGCCACCGGCTGCGAAGTGATCGGACCTGCCGAGGTCGAGCGTCTGTCGCCGGTAGATCGTAAGGTCAGCGGCGAAGATATGGTCCAGCTTGGTGAAACGACCTTCCAGGTGATTGAGTCTGGCGGGCACACCTTGCAACACGTGGCGTTTTATTCGGCGGAAAACCACACGGCCTTTGTGGGGGACACCCTATTTGCCCTGGGCTGTGGGCGGATGTTTGAAGGCACTGCGCCCCAGATGTGGGAGAGCCTGCAAAGGTTAGCTGCCCTACCCGACGACACCAAGGTCTACTGCGCGCACGAATACACAGCGTCAAATGCCCGCTTCGCCCTATCGGTGGATGCAGACACGGCCCTCAAGGCGCGAACCGACGAAATATTTGACAAGCGCAGCCGCGATGAATGGACCGTTCCCAGCACCATCGGCCTCGAAAAGGCCACCAATCCCTTCCTGCGCGCCCCGATCCTGAGACCAGACCTTGTGCCTCATGAGGCTTTTGCGGCCCTTCGCACAGCGAAGGATAATTTCAAGGGTTAAGGGGGATATCGGGGCTGGGTCAGCGCCCACCGACGGTCGCGACAATCCGGTCAGAAGAGGGACGACCCGCAATTCCGTCGGCGGGGGAAACCGTGATCCGCACCACACCTTCGCTGATCTGGGCCTGAGACTTTCGCCCCTCGACCACGCGCACCTTGCCGATCCTGGACAGCAAGACTTTGGCGTCCGACCGCTTGGCGATCCGGATAATTGCCTCTGCGGCAATCATGGCGGCGTCGGCCGTTAGGGCTGAGGATCCGGGGGAGGCATCGGCCTCGAAGGGAATCAGACGCCTAGCCGCCCGGGTCGCGCGGGCGCTGGCCTGTGCCAGCCTTTCCAAGAGCTGTTGGGGTCCCATTGGTGCCAGTCGCAGTGTCTGCCCCGCACCGGCCACAGCCACGGCAGTGCCGCCGGGACGATCATCGGTAAACAGGGTCAGGCCGCCAAGGCGCGTGGCCCGCAGGACTGGTGCGCCGAGGTCATTCATGTACAGGATATCACCGCGCGGAGCCAGTTGGCTGCGCAGCACCCAGACCTCGGGATTGTCATCAAACTTCAGCAGGGGCCGAGGCTGGCTGCGGTCCAGCACAAACACATCCCCTTCTTGACTGACATAGCGGGCGATAGGCTGACCGGCATGGGGGTCGGCAGCTGTTATTCTGGGCCCAAACAGGCTTTCGCGCAGGGTTCCAGGCTCCAGAGCCTTGGCCTGGGAGGCCAGACACAGGGCCCCTATCACGGCCATGACCGCCCCATGCCGGGCGCAATATGTCGAGAAGGCTAACATCAAGCTGTGGTGTCTAGACGTCGACTTGGGCGGTTTTTGGACCCTCCAACCACTCTAGCCCGCCATGTATTGCCCGCCATTCAGGGAGAGGGTCGAGCCCGTGACATAGCCAGCTTGCTCGCCTGCGAGAAAGGCCACCATGTCGGCGATCTCATCGCCTCGACCTAGGCGCCCCACCGGGATCTGCCCGATGATTGCCTGCAAAACATTCTCCGGCACAGCCTGCACCATCTCGGTATCAATATAGCCTGGGCAGATGCAATTCACCGTCACCCCCTTGCGCGCGTTTTCCAAGGCCAGGGCCTTGGTGAAGCCGATCACCCCTGCCTTAGCGGCGGAATAGTTGGTCTGACCCATCTGACCCTTTTGGCCGTTGATCGAGGAAATATTGATGATCCGACCCCATTCGCGCTCGCGCATGCCCTCGATCACATGACGGGTCATGTTGAAGACAGAGTCCATATTGACGCGAATAACTTCAGACCATTGCTCGGGCCGCATCTTGTGGAAGACGCCATCGCGGGTAATGCCTGCATTGTTGACGAGCACGTCCACAGAGCCGAGTTCGGCCGTCACAGCCTCAATCGCCCTGGCACAGTCTTCAAAATTGCCGACATTGCCCTTCACCACCATGACGCCGAGCTCTCGTGCGCAGGCCGCCGCAGCGTCTTCATTGCCGGAATACCCAGCCGCAACCGCCATGCCGTCTGCCTTTAGCCGCTCGCAAATCGCCCGGCCAATGCCGCGCGTTCCGCCAGTCACAAACGCAACTCTGCCCATAATCTAACTCCCAATCGTCTGATGGTTGTCGTTCGAACGCCCGTTAGATCACTTCATCCAAAGGAAAAGAGCTCTAGAGGGCCTCAATACACATGGCCACGCCCATGCCGCCGCCGACGCAGAGGGTCGCGAGACCCTTCTTGCCACCGGACCGCTGCAGTTCGTGAACCAGGGTGGTCAGGATCCGGGCGCCCGAGGCTCCGATGGGATGGCCAATCGCAATGGCACCGCCATTCACATTGACCTTAGCAGGGTCCAGACCCAAATCGCGGACCACACAAATCGATTGCGCCGCGAAGGCTTCGTTTGATTCCACAAGGTCAAGATCGCCGACCGACCAACCAGCCTTTTCCAGGGCCTTGCGGCTGGCTGGTATCGGGCCGGTGCCCATGATGTCTGGAGCCACCCCGGCCGAGGCCCAGGAGACGATGCGGGCAAGGGGCTTAAGCCCGCGGCGCGCGGCCTCGTCAGCGCTCATCAGCACCAGGGCAGCCGCCCCGTCATTGAGGCCAGAGGCATTGGCGGCCGTCACAGAGCCTTCCTTGTTGAAGGCCGGACGCAGGCCCGACACACTGTCGAGAGTAGCGCCATGGCGGATGTATTCATCCTGGTCGACGATCACGTCGCCCTTGCGGCCCTTTAGGGTGACCGGCGCGATTTCACCCACAAACTTGCCAGCCTTCTGGGCTGCTTCTGCCTTGTTTTGGCTTGCGACGGCAAACTGGTCCTGCTCTTCCCGGGTGATCTGCCAGCGGGAGGCGATATTCTCGGCTGTCACGCCCATGTGATAGCCGTGGAACGCATCAAGCAAGCCGTCCCGAGTCATGGTGTCGACCATGGCCATATCGCCCATCTTGGTCCCGACCCGCAGATTGGCGGCGTGGGGCGCTTGGCTCATGCTTTCCTGACCACCGGCAATGACGATACTGACCGAGCCATCAGCTATCTGCTGGGCACCAAGGGCCACGGCGCGCAGACCTGATCCACATAGCTGATTGAGGCTCCAGGCCGGACTTTCCACGGGAATGCCCGCATTGACCGCGGCCTGGCGTGCAGGGCCCTGGCCAGCGCCAGCCTGCAGAACCTGACCCATAATCACTTCATCCACATCTGCAGCGGCGATACCGGCCCGTTCAATGGCCGCCAAAATCGCCGTCTTTCCCAATTCATGGGCCGGTAGAGCAGAAAGTGCTCCATTAAAAGAACCGACCGGCGTACGGGCGGCCGATACAATGACAACGTCAGTCATGGGGAGATCCTCTTTGTGGTTCGCTTATCTATTTAGAGAACCTGAGGGTTGGGCAAGAGCTGGAAACCGACTTCTTGTCTTTCCGACAGTTTGCGATCACGCTCGCATCCGCGATACTGCAGTGCGAGACTGTTCCCCGCATCGAGCGGAATCTGTGAAGGAGCCCCCATGGCGGAGCCAAAAGCCGGTAAGACAGCCAATGATCGCGTGGTCATCAAAAAGTACGCGAACCGCCGCCTCTATAATACGGCATCGAGTTCCTATGTGACCCTCGATCACCTCGCTGAGATGGTGAAGAAAGACGTCCACTTTGTGGTCTATGACGCCAAGACCAATGAGGACATTACCCGCTCGGTACTGACCCAGATCATTGTGGAAGAGGAAGGCCGGGATGGGCAAAATCTGCTGCCAATCCAGTTCCTGCGCCAGCTTATCGGCTTTTATGGCAATTCCATGCAGGCCTTCCTGCCGTCCTATCTAGAGCTTTCCCTGTCGACCTTCGCTGACCAGCACGAGCGGATGCGCAGCCAGCTATCGGGCCTGAGCCAGACCGGCGGCCTTGGTCTCTACGAAGATCAGATCCGACAGAACATGGCCATGTTTGACCGGGCCATGAAGATGTTCAGCCCCTTTAACCCCGGCCGATTTGATGCCGCGACAGCCGCTAAAGCGCCAGATCCCGCCCCTGCCGCCGCACCACAGTCGGAGGACAATGCCTTGGCGGATCTGAAACGGCGTATGGAAGAAATGTCAGCCCAAATTGAAAAGCTGGCCTCTAAGCCCTAGTCGCCAAAGACTTTTAACCAAACACCGTCAAAGTCTAATTCGATGACTTCGCCGATCGATCCTATTCGCAAAACAGGCCGGCCCCGGCGAACCCTTCGTCCGAAGGGGGACCCTGTCGACTCCGCCCATGAAGTCAGTGAAGACCGCAGCCTGCCCGTGGTGGCAGGACCCGCCATAACTCACGAGCCCGAGCATACGGCTGACGCCGCCTCTGTGTTCAGCGCCCAACTCATGGGGCAGGATGGACAGAAGCGGGGCCTGCGCGGCGGGCAAAAAGTGATCGGTGATGCCCATAACGCCTATGCATCAACCGAGTGGTCTGGACCGATTGATCGGCGCACCCGCAGGGGTGGGGTCAAAAAGACTGACGTCTGAGGCGTTAAGCCGACAATTTCGCCGCGGTTTCAGCGGAAAATCACACCTGGACATCCTGAATATCGAGGTTCGGTGGTGCCGACCGGCTGCTTGCGAGGGCCGCGAGTCTAGTGGCCCGAGTCTTGCTGTCTACCAGAGCGACGCTTCGCTTCGGGACAGACCATGGCTGCCATCCTCACTCGGATTATCGACATTACCGTGGTCACGCTGATCTTTACGGCTTTTACCTAGAGCTCTAGCCCCGATCGTTGAAATCGATGTCTCTGCGGGTGGAGGCAATCGTCACGATGAATCCGGCCAGCACGTCTAGAACCACCATCAAGGTCAAGAGAAAGAAGGTTGAGGTGGCAAAGGCCGGGGCCAGCAGAAATTCCACCAGACAGGCCACAAACAGCATCATGGACAGGGCGTGATTGATGATCACTACCCGGTGACTTGTTGTGGATTTCAAAAGCTCGATGAACAAGACGACCAGGGCAACCGCCAAAATCAGGTCGCCAGAGCTGATCGCCCATTCGACGCGGCTGGTCATGGAAATCGAAAATAAGGGCTGGCTCAGCCGCGAGCTGGCGTCGGCGGACTTAAAGCCCTGGCTAAAGGTCAGGACCACCAGATTGTAGATGACCACCGGCAAGGCCAATAAGGGAAAAGCCGCAAACATCTCTCTATCCCTGACTCGAGGCTCCAACCTCCGAAACGCGCTTGAGCATTTCAATCGCGTGCAGGGTTACCTGTTTTGCCCCTTGCCGCAAACCGGCGTCATAATTCGTCGACGCCGCCGGGGTTTCGGGCCCGGCTCTGTAACCACATAACCCCAAGAAGGTCAGACAGGGATGCCCAAAGGCGGCCAAGATTTGTGTATTTCGAGGCACCGGTTTGGCGATGTCGGTGATTTACCGGCAGGAAGGCGACGTCAAAACCCTCCCGCAGCATAAGGGCCGGGATATAGCGGTGGATGTGGTCAAAATAGGGAAGCCTCAGGAAGGCATCCCGCCGGAAGGCCTTAAGCCCGCAGCCCGTGTCATTGGCGGTGTCTCTCAACAGGCGCTTACGGACGCCATTGCCGAATCGCGAGGCAAATTTCTTGGCGAGGCTGTCCTGTCGTTTGACCCGTTCGCCGCCGACCAAGGCGAGGTTCGGGCTGCCAGCGACCAGGGCATCCACGAGTTTGGGGCCATCGGCAGGATCATTTTGGCCATCGCCGTCTAAGGTGACGATCACAGCACCCCGGGCGTTTAGAATACCGCTGCGCAGGGCACGGCTCTGACCGCTATTGGTCTGATGGGCAAGCACCCGCAGGGTTGGCAGTTCAGTCTTCAGCGCGGTGAGGACATGTCGGGTGGCGTCGCGGCTTCTGTCGTCTACAAAAATCATTTCATAGCGCCGCCC
>CAITHQ010000069.1 GCA_903892305.1 uncultured Alphaproteobacteria bacterium | reverse complement strand
AGGTCAGGTTTTCAATGCGTGCCTTAAGCGCGGTTTTGATATCGCCAACAAGTGCCACCATCTTGGCTTTGCTTTCGGGTGGAAAATAGGTCGCGACGTAAAGCTTTCCAAGCACCTCGCCGATCTCGCTGTCCACCAAGGTCACGCCACGCTTCCAACGGGGGCGCTGCTCCAGTTGTCCTGAAAGGGCCTTTTCTCGGAACGCATATTGAGCCTGATCGAAGGCCTTGGAGAGATAGGGCGCGGCCTGATCTGCCAGGGTGAAGGCCTGATAGGCTTTCAAGGTCTCCAAAGGCGTCTTTGCGAAAATGGCGGCAATTTTCGGGAAGGCCGTTTTCTCAGACACAATCACCCGGTCCACCTTCCCCAGTCCGGCACCCTCAAGAAAGGCCTTCCAGGGGAAGCCAGGGGCGAAGGTTGGCAGGTCCGCCGGCTTGATCGGGTTGTAGGTCTTGTCGTGATCTCGACGCTCCGCCAGGGTCCAAGACGCTTTGGCGATCTCGGTTTCCATGGCCACGATGGCCTTCGCGTTTTCCTCTGGCCGGACCCAACCCGACAGGGTCAGGATCTGAGCCACATAGGCCTCGTACTTGGCGCGCTGTGGGGCAAATTGAGGTTCTAGATAATAATCCCGATTTGGCAGGCTCAAGCCGCCCTGTCCCGAATAGACAGCATAATGCATGGGGTCCTTCAGATCATCGCCGATGCCCAGCCCAAACACTGCACCGCCAAAGCCGGTCTGAGCGACCCCCATAAGCCGGGCTATATCGGTCTTGGTCCTTGCTGCGCGGATGGCGGCCAGATCTACCGCCAGGGGCCTGGCACCAAGGGCGTCGACCCGGGACTCATCCATAAAGCTCCGATACAGGGCACCGATTTTCTGCGTGTCTCCAGTGGCGCCTGCGTCTTTCGCTGCGGCCTCGATGACCGCGTGCATGCGGTTGACAGACAATTCGCGCAGGCTGTCGAAGGACCCATAACTGGATCGGTCAGCTGGAATGACGAGGCTCTTGATATAAAGGCCCCCTGCATAGGCCGAAAAATTCGTCCCTGGAGACACCGAAAGATCTCGGCCAGCAAGGTCGAAGCCCCAGGGCCCCATGCGCGGCGCACGAAGTGAGTCCTCAGCGATTGCGGGCGCTGCTGCGAGGGCGATGACAGAGGCGGCGCACGCCGTCAGCCAGAAACGTTTCATGTGGAAAATGTCCTTTTCAGAGTGCGTTAGGGCCACTGTTGGGCGATCACCGGACGTGGGCTTGGATGGTCAGTTGTCGGCCTGACTTGAGCTTGAAAGTCAGAGGTAGCTTTCCGCCAGAGTGCAAGGCCGCCTTCAGGCCCATGACCATCAGGTGTTTGCCCCCAGGCGCGAAGGTTATGGAGCTTCCAGGGGGGAGGGGTATACCGCCCTGAATTTGCTGCATCGACATGACGCCATTGGCCATCGAGGTCTGGTGCATCTCCACCTTGTTGGCAGCGAGGCTTGTCACGGCGACCAAGATGTCTGGTTTGCCGCCTGCGTTGGTGATGGTGAAAAATCCTGCCCCGTTTCCCCCTGCCGCGGCGGGTCGACTCCAGGCCTCGCTAATCTGGACTGCCGAGGCCTGTTGCGCGCCCTCAGACACGCCGCTGGCGGTCATGGCAAAGCCAACAATCAGGGCGGTTTTAATCAGCATAAATCTATCCTTGGCGGTTCGAAATCTTCCGAACGTGCTCAGTTATAGGTGGCCTCCGCAAAATCCGAAACCATCCGGTTTCGGGGGCCCTCACTACACGCCCCTCTATGGTCGCGATGACATGTCATGTCCCGCGCCACTGTTGCCGTCTTTGATGCGAGGATATTGGGCCAAAGATGCTGGGTTTCAGATGACACGGGACGGCTTAAAGCTGTGAGTCGTCTTTTTACTCTGTATCAGTGTGACCGCACGACAACTGGTTGCATCGATCCATGAACTGATAATGTTCTTCCGAAAGGCGTTAAATCCCATGGAAGCACTTTTCGGGAGACTGCGCAGGTTTCGCAGCCAAAATCAGGCCTAGGTATGACCCTTCAAACTAAACTGAACCTTCGCCGCGCTCGGACCGTTATCACATCGTTGCTTGGAGCAAGGATTGCTGTATAGCCATACCCTGTAACGTAAGCGAAGGTGTGGCAATTGACGTTGAGTGTGTCTTTATGGCACTTTCACGTCACTTCGACCTTGGTATAAGCGTGCTCGGTCATATGACCGTGGCAGAGGGCAAGAGAGGGCTCTGAATATGAAATTCAAACTTCTGGCAGGGGCCGCCATCGCTGCGGTCTGCGTCGCCTCCGGAGCGTCCGCTGCGGACACCGGTTGGTATGGCGCTGTCGATATGGGCTATCATGCGCCTGATAGCTTCACGCTGTCGTCCAGCAACAATGCCTCGAATGGTAATCCATACGAGTGGAATCTGAGCCAAAAGGAAGATTGGGCGGGCTTTGCGCGTCTTGGCTACCGCGTGTCCAACAATTGGCGCGTCGAATTGGAAGGCGGCTATCGTCCGGGTGACGTGAATTCCTTCCGTGGTGGTGCCAACCAAGCCATCGCCGGTCTCTGCGCTCCAGGCGTGATCCGGACCGCCGCTGCGCCGACTTGCGGTACGCCCCTGGGCAACCTCCAGGTCTGGTCGCTGATGGGCAATGTGCTCTATGATTTTGCTCCAGATGCCGCCATCAGCCCCTTCGTGGGTGCCGGCCTCGGCGTCAATCAAATCAAGGTTGACGGCGTTTCGGGTCAGTTCTCGACCGTGACGGGTGCCATTTCGGCGCTGAACCCCGCCTACCAGAACCTGAGCATCTCCAAGTCTGACACCACGATTGCTTATCAGCTGATCGCCGGTGCAGCCTGGAAGGCGACCGATCGCCTGAACGTCGACCTGACCTATCGTTATCTCGGTGGTGCAGACGCCTCGTTCGGATCGACTGGCACTCATGCGCTTCAGCCTGGCGTGTTCAAGGGCCCTTACCGCGACGCCGCGGTGACTGTGGGCGTGCGTTATTCCTTCGCGGAAGCGCCTCCTCCGCCTCCGCCCCCTCCGCCCCCTCCGCCTCCGCCTCCTCCGCCGCCTCCCCCGCCTCCGCCTCCTCCGCCGCCTCCGCCGGCTTTTGAGGCCAAGCACTTCATCGTCTACTTCCCCTTCGATCAGGCTATTCTGACCGCGGAAGCTCAGACGGTGGTCTCGGAAGCTGCCAACTATGCTAACGCCGGCCACGCAACTCGCGTGATCGTCGTCGGCCACACCGACTCCTCCGGTTCGCCGGCCTACAACGTCCGCCTGTCGGAACGTCGTGCTAAGGCCGTGGCTGACTCGCTGGTCGGTCTGGGCGTCGGTGCCGGGAGCCTGCAAGTGGATTGGAAGGGTGAAACCATGCTCGCCGTTGCCACTGGCGATGGTGTGAAGGAACCCCTGAACCGCCGTTCGACGATCGACATCAACTTCTAATCGATCGTCAGGTTCAGCCTGAAATAGAGAAGGCCCGGTCGAAAGACCGGGCCTTTTGCTTTGGGTCGTAGGCTAGCCTGTCACCAGGATCCAGATTCCGATCGCCGCGAAGGTGGCTGCGGCTGCCCAGCGGATGTAAGTCAGGGGCAGTTTGTCGGCCACAGCCTGGCTGAGGAAGACCGCAGGAACATTGGCCAACATCATGCCCAGTGTGGTGCCTGTCGCCACCAGGAATATATCGTGGAAACGGGCCGCGAGGGCCACCGTCGCCACCTGTGTCTTGTCACCCATTTCAACAAAGAAGAAGGCCACTACGGTGGTTATGAAGATGGATGCACCGGGCTTTTCCTTGGGAGCGTCGCTATCTTCGAAAGTGTCAGGGATAAGCGCCCAACCCCCGAAGGCCAGGAAGGCCAATCCGAGAATCCAGTGGGCCCATGGCCCTTCCAGCAGGTGGCCAGCCAAGACGCCGACTGTGGCGGCCAGGAGGTGGTTGGCGATGGTCGCCACAAAGATCCCTGCAATGATCGGGACGGGCTTTCGAAAACGCGCGGCGAGCAGCATGGCCAGGAGCTGGGTCTTGTCGCCAATCTCAGCGACCGCCACCAGGCCCGTAGAAACGAGGATAGGCTGAATGTTCATCACAAGCTCAAGGCGGGATCGGTAAAGGACCATTGGCTCTCCGCGCCGCCGATCCCGCCAGGGAACAACGCGCGAAAGCCAAAGGTCTTGCCAGGCCCTTCGGGCTGGATGCGCCATGATCTGGACTCTGTCCGGACCAAGTGTGTTGACGCACCCTCCGCTGATACGCGCGGACGGCTACTCCCCAGTGACTGGATGGGGATAGGGGAAATAGCAATTGGCCACAAGACATCTGGAGAGAGTCTTCAGCCAAAAATGTGAGGCGACGTTTTGCCGCACGATCTGATCACAGTCGCGTGATCGAAAAAGTCCTCAGAGTCTGAAAGCTTAGCTTGATCAAGCCTCAGGCTTGGGCGTTAACTTTTCATTAGTAAAAAACAAAGGTGGAGAACTCCTCCAGGCCGTTGACGAGTCATTAGGCTTCGTGGCCCCATGATGTTGCGTATCGGGGCGGGGCGCCCACTAGATATAGCAATTATCCGGTTGGGGAGGGGCCTCGCCGGAAATGTCTGATAGTTATGGGTTTTGGGTCATGAGCGGTAGTGAAGCAGCAGTGCGGGCGATTTCGGAGACGGCCAAGGCTGGGTTGGAGCGCGCCGATCGACCGCAACTGCAGTTGGTTCGCAAGGTCGAAGTCGACCGTTCGCGGGACGCCTTGCTGACGGATTTCGGCAAAACCACCCTGGAAGACCGCTATTTGCTGGCCGGCGAAAGCTATCAGGACATGTTTGCCCGCGTCGCTACGGCCTATGCCGACGATGCTGACCACGCTCAGCGGATCTATGACTACATCTCCCAGCTCTGGTTCATGCCATCCACGCCGGTCCTGTCCAATGGCGGTGCCAACCGTGGTCTGCCCATTTCCTGCTTCCTGAATGCCGTCGGCGATTCCCTGGAAGGGATTCAAGGCGTCTGGAACGAGAATGTCTCCCTGGCGTCAAATGGTGGCGGGATCGGCACCTATTGGGGCGGTGTCCGGTCGATTGGCGAGAAGGTCAAGGGCGCGGGTCAGACCAGTGGCATCATCCCCTTCATTCGGGTCATGGACAGCCTGACCCTGGCAATTAGCCAAGGGTCCCTGCGTCGTGGGTCGGCGGCGGTCTATCTGGACATCCATCACCCGGAAATCGAAGAATTCCTTGAGATCCGTAAGCCCTCTGGTGACTTCAATCGCAAGTCTCTGAACCTGCACCACGGGATTTCGATTTCTGATGAATTCATGGAAGCTGTTCGCGAAGGTGCCATGTTCGGCCTGCGCTCGCCCAAGAATAACGAAGTCCTGCGCGAGGTTGATGCCCGCTCTCTGTGGCAGAAGATTCTGGAAATCCGTCTGCAGACTGGCGAGCCCTATCTGATCTTCTCCGACACTGTGAACCGCGCCATGCCTCAGCATCAGCGTGATCTGGGCCTGTCCGTGCGTCAGTCCAACCTGTGCTCGGAAATCATGCTCCACACAGGTAAGGACCACCTGGGCCATGACCGGACGGCTGTTTGCTGCCTGTCTTCGGTCAATGCAGAGACCTTTATGGAGTGGCGCGACCACCCCACCTTTATCGAAGACGTCATGCGCTTCTTGGACAATGTCCTGCAGGACTTCATTGGCCGCGCGCCGCCTGAAATGGCCAATGCCGTCTATGCAGCCACCCGTGAACGTTCGGTGGGCTTGGGCCTGATGGGCTTTCACTCCTTCCTGCAAATGCAGAACGTGCCGTTTGAAAGCGCCCTGGCCAAGTCCTGGAATATGCGACTGTTCAAGCACCTGCGTCGCCAAACCGACGCAGCGTCCCGCACCCTGGCGGCAGAACGCGGTCCCTGCCCAGACGCCGCTGAGCGGGGCGTCATGGAGCGGTTTAGCCATAAGCTGGCCATTGCGCCGACGGCTTCAATCTCGATTATCTGCGGCGGAACCAGCGCTGGGATTGAGCCTATCCCCGCCAATATCTACACCCACAAAACTCTGTCGGGCACGTTTGCGGTCCGCAATGTTTTCCTTGAGCGACTTCTCGAGGAAAAAGGCAAAAACACCCCTCCTGTCTGGGATTCCATCCTTGAGAACGAAGGCTCCGTCCAGCATTTGGACTTCCTGACCCAAGACGAAAAGGATGTCTTCAAGACCGCCTTTGAACTGGATCAGCGCTGGGTCATCGAACTGGCGGCAGATCGCACACCCGATATCTGCCAGTCCCAGTCGGTGAACATCTTCCTGCCGGGCGATGTGGATAAGTGGGATCTGCATATGCTGCACTGGCAGGCTTGGGAGCGGGGCTGTAAGTCGCTCTACTATCTGCGTTCGAAATCGGTGCAGCGGGCCTCCCATGCGGGCGGTGAAGCTATTGTCTATGCTGAAGCCGCGCCGTCTCAGCACACCGACTATGACGAGTGCCTCGCCTGCCAATAGGCTGATATTGCGCCGAATTCGGGTGATCTCGTCCGAATTCGGGTCTTTTTAACCATGCCCGCTCACAATCGCATTGCGCCAACCGTTTGAATTGGAACAGTGTCTGGCGACCGCACGTTAATGCGACGTGCTTGAGGAGTGGCGGAATGCGGGGGTTGGCTTCCTTAGCCATCGTGATCGGTGCGAGCGGGGTGTCCTTGGGGACGGCCCTGGCTGAGGCTCCGTCTCAGAGCCACGCCTTGTCGCCAGACCTTCGCTATGCCGTCGTGACGGCCCCAAAGGCCAATCGTGAGTCTGCGTCACAGGACGATGTTATTGGCCAGCTCCTGGAGCTCGCAAACCTCCCGACGCCTCAGATTACGTGGCGCGAAGATTATCGCCTGCGGACCGTCGCAGCCAGCGGCGAAACCGTGGACACCCTGCGCATCAGCTATGGTCAGTTCAGATCTCAAGCGGGAGCCAACGATCTGATCGGGCTTTATCCCGCCAATCCCGACTATGAGGTCCTGCTCTCCCGAGACTGGCCCGCCGCCCTGAGCCTTCGTGGGGGACGCTACGCTGTCGATCTTACCCCTCACGCGGGGTTTGCCGTTTCAAATCGCGGAAACTCCGCCGAGGCGGGGGCAACCCTCACCTTCGGCCAGAATTCAGATTCCCTGGCCAATGCTCTAGATCACCTGGGAGTCCACGATGGGTCTGCCTTGGATGCCGCCGGGCGTTGGTATGTGTTCGCTGCCGCCAGCGGTCGGGCCATGGGCTTGAATATGCAGAAGGACGAGGCCCTAGGATGGGGGCGCTCCTGGTCCACCGATAATGCCAGTGCCCTGGTTGGCGACGCCCAGTTGGGCTTAGGCTGGCGCAAAGGCGATATGCAGACCTCCCTCGGCCTGATCCATCGGGAAGTGAAGGGGGATCACGCCCTCTGGGGACAGGAGTTCAAGACCGATTCCATGGTCGCCCTGTCATTTTCGATTAAGCCAAAGCGATAGTTGGCCAAAGGCACAGTGGAGGGTTCGATCTCGTCGGACCCTAGGCCCCAGGAAATTGGGCCCTCAGAAACAAATTGTTCAATTCCACCATCGCGCTAGTCTGCTTCCGGTCAGCTCTAGCTTCCCACCTTCAGCACTCAATCCACAACATCTTGGGGGGTGGCGTTAACTCATCGCTAGATGTTGGACGCTAAGGATGTCTAAAGTACCTTCCTTCGATTGTTCCTCATTGATTCAGACCCGCTGGATTTTACGCCCGTGACCACTCTTCCTGGCCTGCTCACACCGTCCTTCGCCTATAAGCCCTTCCGCTATCCGTGGGCCTATGAGTACTGGAAGAAGCAGCAGCAAGTTCACTGGATGCCCGAAGAGGTGCCGTTGGGCGAAGACCTGAAAGATTGGGCGACAAAGCTCAATGACAAGGAGCGCAATCTCCTTACCCAGATCTTCCGTTTTTTCACCCAGTCCGACGTCGAGGTGAACGACAACTATATGGAGCGGTATTCACGGGTCTTCAAACCGACCGAAGTGAAGATGATGCTGGCTTCGTTCTCCAATATGGAGACCATCCATATCGCCGCATATGCCTTGCTTCTTGAAACCATCGGCATGCCCGATTCGGAATTCACTGCCTTCCTGGAATTCCAGGAAATGCGCGACAAGCACGACTACATGCAGAAGTTCGGCGTCGACAGCCATGCGGACATTGCCCGTACCCTGGCCATGTTCGGCGGCTTCACCGAGGGGCTGCAGCTGTTTGCCAGCTTTGCCATGCTGATGAATTTCCCGCGCCACAACAAGATGAAGGGCATGGGACAGATCGTTTCCTGGTCGGTCCGAGACGAGAGCCTGCACTGCGAAGGCATTGTGAAACTCTACCATGCCTTCAACAAGGAAACTGGCGCGGTCACCAAGTCGGTCGCCGACGACATTGTCGACTGCTGCAAGACCGTGGTGGGCCTCGAAGATAAGTTCATCGACCTGGCCTTCTCGGCGGGTGAGATCCAGGGCATGACCCCCGATAACATCAAGGCCTATATCCGCTTCATCGCTGACTGGCGCCTGCGGCAGTTGGGGCTACCTGAGGTCTATCAGGCCAAGGAAAATCCACTCCCTTGGCTGCAATCCATGCTGTCAGGGGTGGAGCACGCCAACTTTTTTGAAGCCCGGTCCACCGAGTATTCCAAGGCCGCCACCAAGGGCCAATGGCATGGCTCCGATGGGGTCTGGACAGAGTTCGATAAGCTCTTGTCCAAGCGCACCCAGCCCGACGCCCTGCTGATCGAGTAGGACCTATCCCCAGGGGCCCGGTCGCCTGACCGTGACCGGAACGGCGGGCCTGCGCGCGCCAGCCATGTCACGCAAGGCTGCGACACGGTTTTCAGTGGCAGGGTGGGTCGAGAACAGATTGTCTGTCCCAGAGCCGGACAGGGGATTGATGATGAACATGTGGCCCGTCGCCGGATTGCGCTCTGCCTGGTGGTTCGGAACGCCGCGGGCGTAGGAGTCGATCTTGTGCAGGGCGTCCGCCAAGGCATGGGGATCGTCAGAAATTTCAGCCCCGCCCCGGTCGGCTTCGTATTCCCGCCCCCGACTGATCGCCATCTGCACCAGAGCCGCGGCCATGGGCGCAAAGATGGCCAATGCGATGGTCCCGATCACCCCCGCTGGCCGATCCCGGTCGCCTCCGAAGAAGAAGGCGATATTGGCTAGGGCCGATATCGCACCGGCTATTGTCGCAGTAACCGTCATGGTCAGGGTGTCGCGATTTCGGACATGGGCCAGTTCATGGGCCATGACGCCCTTGATTTCCCGGCGTTCCAATAGGGTCAGCAGGCCCCGTGTTGCAGCGACAGCCGCGTGTTCAGGATCCCGACCCGTGGCAAAGGCGTTGGGCTGGTCTTCGTCGATCAGATAGATCTTCGGGGCCGGCAGGTTCGCCTTGCGGGCCAGGTCCAGAACGTCACTCACATAGTTCCGAACCAGGGCATCTGGATGCTGCAAGTCAACCGGTTGGGCGCGGTATAGGCCCAGGACGATCTTGTCTGAATTCCAATAGCTGATCAGGTTCATGCCTAGGCCAAACAACAAGGCTATAGCCATGCCTGCCGGCCCACCGATCAAATAGCCCACGGTAACGAACAAGGCCGTCAGGGCGGCCAGGAGCATGAAGGTTCGAATGTGGTTGCGCATGGGTCCTTCCCGATATCTCTCGCGGAGATATGGGAAAGACTTTTCGCTTTTGAAGGGGCGGTTAGGTCGATTCGTCGGGCATCTCGATCTGGCCTTCCCACTTGGCGACCACGGCACTCGCCACGGAATTGCCCACGACATTTGTCGCCGAGCGGCCCATGTCCAGCAACTGGTCTGCAGCCAGGATGATGCCGATGCCGGCCTCAGGAAGTTTGAAATAGGCCAGGGTGGCGGCAATGACGACGATGGAGGCCTTGGGCACACCCGCCATGCCCTTGGAGGTGATCATCAACAGGCCCAGCATGGTGACCTGTTGGGCCAAGGTCAGGTGGATTCCGTAGATCTGGGCAATGAACAAAGTGGCGAAGGTGCAATACATCATCGACCCGTCCAGATTGAACGAGTAGCCCAGGGGCAGGACGAAGCTGGCGACCTTCTTGGAAACGCCAAATTTCTGGAGGGCTTCCAGGGTCCCTGGATAGGCCGCCTCTGACGACGCCGTCGAAAAGGCGAGGACGATAGGCTGGCGGATGAGGCCAAGAAGCTTAAGCGCCCGAGGTCCGATGACGGCAATGAGCGCCCCCGCGAGCAAGACCCAAAGCAGGCCCAGGGATAGATAGAAACCGCCGATGAACTTCGCGTAGGCTCCCAGAATGCTGGGGCCTTTAGTGGCAATCACCGAAGCCAGGGACGCGAAAATCGCCAAGGGCGAGGCCAGCATCACATAGCCCGTCACCTTCAACATGACGGTGGACACCTGTTCAACCAGGTTCAGTATGGCTGGGGCACGATCCTCTGTTGCCGCTATAGCTGTACCGATAAAGATCGAAAAAATGACGATGGGCAGGATTTCGTTGTTCGCCATCGACTTGATGATGGATTCCGGCACCAAGTGCGTGGTGATGAAGTCTTTGAAGGTCAGTTGAGCACCGCCCGCCAAGGCGCCGGCGGTCGCCGTCGGATCAGGGGTGATCCCTGCCCCCGGTTGCAGCCACTGAACCATGACCAGCCCAATCGTCAGCGAAATGACCGAAGCCGAGATGAACCAGAACATGGTCTTCACCCCGACCCGGCCAACCGCGGCGGCATCTTCCATATGCGCAATACCTGCCACCAGGGTGGCAAAGACCAGCGGGGCAATGATCATCTTGATCATTCTCAGGAAGACGGTGGTGATGATGCCTAAGCTATCAGCCCAGGCCTTGGCTTGGTCGGCCGGCAGATAGGCATGCATGGCAAGGCCAGCGATTACGCCTAGCACCATGGCGGCGATGATTAAGGAAGTGAAACGACGATTCATTTAGGTCCCCAAGCCCAGATCAGCGCGCATTTGTCGCCGGGATCAGTCGGCGCGTCCATAGCCTGCTGTCCAAGCCTTCGATGGAAGGATAGGGTTTTTCTCCCTCAAGGAGATTTCCATGGAAAATAATCGCTTGGACCGCCGTCAACTGATAGGTGCCGCTGCCCTTGTCTCTGCCGTCGCCGCCTCTGCCCGTGCTGCCGATGCGCCTGTGCCAGCTGCCCTCCCGTTTTCGCCCCAGCCAAAGCCATTGCCCTTTGATCCGAAGACAATTCCGGGCATTTCGGAAAAGCTGCTGACCAGCCATCACGACAATAACTATGTGGGTGCCGTGAAGCGTCTCGGCGCCATTGAAGCTCAGATTTCAGGGCTCGACATGGCCACAGCCCCTGGCTTCCTGCTCAACGGCCTGAAGCGCGAGGAGCTGATCGCCTGGAATTCGATGATCCTGCATGAGCTCTATTTCGGTGGACTCGGCGCGGCCAACCGTCCGGGTGCCGCTCTCAGCCGAGCTATTGAGCGGGACTTCGGGAGCGAGGCGAAATGGCGTGCCGAATTTTCTGCCATGGGCAAGGCGCTTGGCGGCGGCTCAGGCTGGGTTCTCCTAACCTTTAGCCATCGAGACAATAGGCTGATGAACCAATGGGCGATGGATCACACCATGACCCTGGCGGGCGCGACGCCGATCCTGGCCATGGACATGTATGAGCACGCCTACGCTATTGATTATGGGGCTAAGGCTGCCGCCTATGTAGACGCAATCATGGGGACCTTTAACTGGACCCAGGCGGACGCGATTTACGCAAAGGCCGCGTCCTAATTTGAGAAGATCGGGGCGCAGCTCAGGCTGCGTCTCGAAATCTGCTGAAAAGTGCGCTATAAGCCGCCATGACAGAAGACATTGAAAACCACGCGCTCCGGATATGGAGCCAACTCAACGATGAATACCGCGCCTCGGTCGAGGCCCTCCGATCAGCCCTGAAGACTTTTCTTGCGGGTGGCCCAGCGCCGGACCCGGCCCTTCGCGCTGGTGGTGCCTTTACCTATCCCGAACTTCGGCTGCACTGGGCGCCGGGGCAGGTTCATCCCAGACTTTCCCGCGCTTTTGCCAGGCTGGCTTCGCCTGGCAGCTATGCCGTTACCGTTACACGCCCAGATCATTTCAAGGATTATCTGATCGAGCAGATCAGCCTGATCCTCTCGGATTTTGATGTGCAGATCGAGGTCGCGCGCTCGGGCCAGGAAATCCCATTTCCCTATGTGCTGGACGGCGCAGTTGATCTGGCCATGGCCGATGTGGGGTCCTCTGAAATCGCCCGTTACTTCCCAACGACGGAACTCGCCTTCATCGGCGACGAGGTTGCAGACGGTTTCAATGCACCCACCCTGGAGCAGGCCCGTCCCCTGGCCCTGTTCGATGGGCTGCGCACAGACTTCTCCCTGGCCCGCCTGACCCATTACACCGGCGCGCCAGCCGAGCACGTTCAGCAGTTCATCCTCTTCACCAACTATCACCGCTATGTGGATGAGTTCGTCCATTGGGCCTGCGAGCAACTCAAGGCCCCGGACAGTCCCTATACTGCCCTTTCGGCCGCGGGTCGGGTGCTGGTGACCAAGGATACCCCTAATCCAGAGCAGGCCATTGCCGAGGGAACCTGGCGCAAGCATCAGATGCCCGCCTATCACCTGATGGCTGAGGGCCGCCGGGGGGTGACCCTGGTCAATATCGGGGTCGGCCCTTCCAATGCTAAGACCATTACCGACCACCTAGCGGTTCTGAGGCCCCAGGCCTGGCTGATGATTGGGCATTGTGGTGGCTTGCGCGGCTCTCAGACCATTGGTGATTATGTGCTCGCTCATGCCTATTTGCGCGACGATCACGTCTTGGACGGTGTCCTGCCGCCGGAGATTCCCATTCCACCCATTGCCGAGATCCAGGTCGCCATGGGCAGAGCGGCGGAACTCATTACTGGGGAGTCTGGCGATCTTCTAAAGCGTCGTCTGCGCACCGGCACGGTGGTCACGACAGACGACCGGAACTGGGAGCTACGATATTCCTCCAGCGCCCTGCGGTTTAACCAGTCCCGCGCCGTGGCCATAGATATGGAGAGTGCGACCATCGCGGCCCAGGGCTATCGGTTCCGCGTGCCCTACGGGACCCTGTTGTGCGTTTCGGACAAGCCCCTCCACGGCGAGATCAAACTGCCGGGTCAGGCCAACGCCTTTTATGAACGGGCCATAGGCCAGCACCTGCAGATCGGCCTCGCCACCATGGATCTCCTGCGCAAGGAGGGGAACAAGCTTCACTCCCGCAAGCTGCGCAGCTTTGATGAGCCACCCTTCCGCTAGGTCGATCTGATGACGCCGCATATTGAAACCATCGAAAATTTCCGCGACTTCGGCGGCTATGACACGGCCTGTGGTCGGGGACTGAAGCGCGGCATGCTCTACAGGTCGGCCAACCATGCCTATGCCTCTGACGACGATATCGAAGTGTTGGGTCAGCTTGGCGTCAAGGCGATCGTGGACTTGCGTCGCCCCATGGAGCGTCAGCGGGAGCCCTCAAGGCGGTGGACTGATTTTGACGCCCATGTGGTGGAGAATGAGCACGAGCCCGAGGGCAGCGACTGGTCCCATCTTATGGCTGCCAGCCACGAGGTCGACGCCGACTGGTTCCGCGAGGACTCCCTCAGCTTCTATCGAGCAACCCCCTATGATCCCCGGTATGTGGACTTGTTCTCTAGATATTTTCAGGTCCTGGCGGAGTCTGAGGGCGCTCTTCTAGTCCACTGTTCGGCGGGCAAGGACCGCACCGGCATGCTCTGTGCCCTGACCCATCATCTGGTTGGGGTCCATCAGGACGACATCCGCGCCGACTTCCTGGCGACCAATCATGAGGGCCGCATGCAGAAGCGGATCGATTTCCTGGGCCCCTGGATCCGCAATACCGCCGGCAAGGTGGTGAGCGAAGACGCCCTGAAGGTCGCCGTCAGCGTTCACGAGTCCTATCTCGACGCTGCCTTTGCCCAGATCGCGGCGACTTCAGGCTCATTCGATGCCTATCTGTCTGGCGTACTTGGCGTTGATTCCCGCCGCAGGGGGCAGATCGAGGCGCGTATACTCCGCTAAACCCGCCGCTGGCCCCTTGTCTTTCGTCCTGCGCGAAGGGAGAAGGGGCGCAATTCTCAGAGCCCTTGCTTTCCGATAGGACTGATCATGCAAAGCTTCCAGCCACCGCGCCGTATCCTGATGGGGCCTGGTCCGTCGGACGTCAGCCCCCGTGTGCTGGCCGCCCTGGCGCGCCCGACCATCGGCCACCTGGACCCGCAGTTCCAGATCCTGATGGAAGAGATCAAGGCCGCCCTGGCCCGGCTGTTCAACGCCCCCGATCATGCCTGCGTGCCCCTGCCTGCACCGGGCACGGCGGGCATGGAAGCCGCCATTATGAACCTGTTGGAACCCGGCGACCGGGCGGTGATCGCCGTCAATGGGGCCTTTGGTGGCCGCATGGCGGATATGGCCGACCGCGCTGGCGCAGAGGTCACCAAGGTCGAGTTCGACTGGGGTCTGCCTGTTGATCCGGTGGTGGTGGAGGAGGCTCTGAAAGCAGCAGGTCCGGTTAAGGTCCTTGCCTTTGTCCACGCCGAAACCTCCACAGGCGTCCGCTCTGATGCCGCCACACTTTGCGCCCTGGCCCGCAAATATGGGGCCCTGTCGATTGTGGACTGTGTGACCTCCCTCGGCGGCATTCCTGTCGATGTTGCAGCATGGGATGCCGATGCGGTCTATTCTGGCACCCAGAAGTGCCTTTCGGCCCCTCCAGGCCTTTCGCCCATCGCCTTATCCAAGCGCGCTCAGGCCGCCATCACTGCCCGCAAGACCAAGGTGCGGAACTGGCTCTGCGACTTCAATCTGCTGATGAGCTATTGGGGTGGTGACGGCGGCCGTACCTATCACCATACGGCACCGATCAACGCGCTATATGGCTTGCATGAGTGCCTTGTCGCCCTGTTCGAAGAGGGCCAGCAGGCCGTCCAGGTCCGCCATGCCCGAACCCATGAGGCCCTTGCCGCCGGGATCGAAGCTGCGGGTTTGAAGTTCCTTGTGGCCCCACAGTATCGCCTGCCGCAGCTCAACACCGTCCTGGTTCCCGATGGCGTTGATGAGGCGGCAGTCCGAACCTATGTCCTTGAGACGTGGGACCTAGAACTGGGCGCAGGCCTCGGCCCACTCAAGGGCAAGGTCTGGCGCATAGGTCTTATGGGTGCCTCAGCGACCCCATGGCACGTGCGTCTTTGCCTGACTGCCCTGTGCGAGGCCCTTGAGGCCCAGGGGTTCAGGGCAGACACCAAGGCCGCCCTGGCGGCCATGACTGCCAGTTTGGCCTAAAGCCCCACCTACATAGGCGGTGCCTTGCCGCCTTCGCCAGTGGAGACGGAATTGCTGATCAGCCCGGTCGCGGTTGACTGAGCGATCAGGAACACCTTTGCGCCCGGCTTGATCATCGACCGGTCACCGGCTGTAATCTGAACGATGGGGACCTTCTTGGGCACGACAATGTGCCGCGTTCCATAGGAATAGGCTACGTCCAGCTCCTGGCCGTTCTTGCCCTTGACCACCTTGCCCACGGTGCCGTTCGTCATCATGGAACCCTTTTTGAGGTTCCAGTCATAGTGGCCTTCGCCCATCTTCACGCCGGGGGGGAAGACGTGGACCTCAAGGGATTTACCATTGCCGTCGGCCTGGGGCATTTCAGACGTGCCGATGAAGCTGCCCGGCTGAATGGCGTCCACCGTGATGGGCTTCATGAGGGCGACGGTCCAACCCTTGACCATGGTCACCGTGATTGGCTTGCCGTCCTTGCCCTTGATGGTCAAGGCATCGGCTGACGCCGCTGTGACGGCTCCACGGATGATCTGCGGTGCGGCGGGTTGGGCGTGGGCCGCGGCGGCCGCAAGGGTGATGGTCAGAGCCATAACGGCAGAGCGCTGGAACGACATGGATGATTCTTTCGTGTTTTTACCCGTCCTGGTTACACCCGAGATCGGGGTCGCGCTAGAGGCTCCACGGGGGTAGTTGCTGGCAAGCGGCGACTGGGTAATAGTCCTCTAAATTACCCCAAACAGGAGACAGCGTCATGGCCGCCGACGATCTAAGCGCCCCGAATTTTTCCCGTCGCGATTTTACGGCCCTGACCGGTGCGACCACAGTGGTGGCCATGGCCGGGGAGGCCAAGGCCGCCGAAGTTGTCGAGACCGACGTCCTCATCAAGACTGACGACGGCAATTGCGATGCCGCCCTCTTTCACCCGGCAGGCAAGGGCAGGTGGCCAGCTGTTCTAATCTGGCCCGATGCCTTGGGTCTTCGGCCAGCTTTCCGCGATATGGCCAGACGTCTGGCGGCCGCTGGCCATGTTGTTCTGGTGCCCAATCCTTTTTACCGATCGCGACCAGCCCCGGTGTTTACCGGACCCTTTGATTTCGGAAATGCAGATGACCGCGCCAAGCTGGCCATCATCAGAGCACCTTTGATCCCCGAGGCCGTGACGAGGGATTCTGTCGCTTTCCTCGGTTTTCTGGACGCCCAGAAGGTCACCAACAAAAAGGCCAAGGCCGGAGTGCAGGGTTATTGCATGGGCGGGCCCATGACCCTGCAGACCTCTGCTGCCCTGCCGGCGCGGATCGGTGCTGCGGGATCTTTCCACGGCGGCGGTTTGGTCACCGACAAGCCTGATAGTCCGCACCTGCTGGTCCCCAAGATCAAGGCCCAGTGCTATTTCGGCATAGCCTCCAATGACGATAAGGCTCAGCCGACGGCGAAGGATAGTCTCAAGGCCGCCTTCGCTGCGGTCAATGGAGTGGCAAAAATCGAGGTCTATTCGGACGCCCTGCACGGCTGGTGCGTACCGGGCTCGGCCATCTATAATCAGGTCGCCGCCGAAAAGGCCTGGGGCGAATTGCTAGCCCTCTATAAGCGAGCCCTCGTCTAGGACGACTTGCGGCGGGCGCGGAAGAAGCTTTTCAGCAGGTTTGAGCTTTCTTCGGCCAGGACACCGCCCTCAACGGTGGGGCGCCAGTGACAGGTGGCCTGTTCGAAGAACTTTGGACCATTTACCACGGCTCCACCCTTGGGGTCTTCTGCGCCAAAGACCAGTCGGCCGATCCGGGCGTGACTGATCGCTCCGGCGCACATGGCGCAGGGTTCGAGAGTCACCACCAGGGTCAGATCGGTCAGCCGGTAATTGCCCAATTTCTGAGCCGCTTGCCGAAGGGCAACTATTTCTGCGTGGGCTGTAGGATCATGGTCGGTAATCGACCGATTTGACCCTATAGAGACGATATCGCCTGTGGTCGCATCGACCACAACGGCCCCAATAGGCGCCTCGCCATTTGCTGCGGCGTCTTGCGCCGCTTGCAGGGCGATGCGCATGGTGAGTTGATCATGGTCCACGATCCCCTACGAACCCCCGACGCGCCTGCGGGTCAATCCCCTGAAGCAGGCGGCGAGCGCATTGCCAAGTCCCTTGCCAGGGCCGGGGTCGCCTCTCGTCGCGAAGTGGAGCGCCTGATTGAGGCTGGCCGCGTGGCGCTTAATGGTCGGGTTCTGACCACGCCTGCGGTCAAGGTTGGGCCCAACGATATTGTCACCCTCGACGGAGAGGTGGTGGCCGATGCAGAGCCGACTCGGCTGTTCCGCTACCATAAGCCCGTGGGACTGATGACCAGCCACAGCGACCCTCAGGGGCGACCGACGGTTTTTGATGCCCTGCCGCCGGGTCTGCCCAGGCTGATTTCTATTGGCCGCCTCGATCTCAATACCGAGGGGCTGCTGCTGCTGACCAATGACGGAGGTCTGGCTCGGGCTCTTGAGCTCCCGGCGACCGCCTTGATTCGACGCTATCGCGCCCGAGCTCACGGACGGGTCACCCAAGAACGCCTGGACCGTTTGAAGGACGGCGTCACCATTGAGGGCGTCCGCTATGGGGCCATCGAGGCTATTCTCGACAAGGCCAAGGATGGTCCGAGCGGATCGAACCTCTGGATTACCTTGACCCTGGCCGAGGGTAAAAACCGCGAAGTGCGCCGGGTGCTCGAATCCCTTGGCCTGAAGGTCAATCGTCTGATCCGCTTGTCCTATGGCCCCTATGCCCTGGCCACATTGCCAGTCGGCGCGGTGGAAGAAGTTGGGCCGCGGGTCATTCGAGAGCAATTGGCCGCCTATATCGACCCGGAGAACCTGCCCGTAGGTGATAAGACTCAGTGGCGATCAGCGCCCTTGCCGGTTGGCTCACAGCGCAGGACGGGCCCTGGTGCCAAGACGGTGTCCCTGCGGGACCCTTCCCTGCCGATCGCACCGGTTAAGAAGGAATATAAGGCCGGATGGGCCAAGGCCAAACCCAAGACCAGCCACCCGACCAAATCCCGCCCGTCCAAGCCTGGCCCCGCCGTCATTGGTCGGAACCGTACGGGGGAAGGGCCCAAGGGTCCGGGATCTGCACGTCCATCGACCTCAAAACCCGGGGGTCGAGCCGCCTCAGCTGCGCCGGCCAAGGGCGCACCCGTCCGCCGCTCGGGCCCCCCGCCAAAGGGCGGGCCAAAGCGAGGCTGACCGGTGATCTGCGAGTTCTGACATGCGAATTGTTTCAGGGGCCCTGAAGGGCAAGGCCCTTTCTACGCCTGAGGGTTCGGCCACCCGCCCCACATCTGACCGGGCTCGGCAGGCCATTTTCAACATACTTGAGCACGCCGCCTGGGGCCCCGACCTTGATGGTGCCCGGGTCATGGATGTGTTTGCTGGATCCGGCGCCCTGGGTTTCGAAGCCCTTTCCCGGGGTGCAGCCTTCTGCCTGTTTGTAGAAACGGACGAGAACGCCCGTGGCGCCATTCGCGAGAATGTCGACGCCTTCAGCCTTTTCGGTCAGACCCGGGTTCACCGCCGGGATGCGACCAACCTTGGTCCGAAGCCGGCAGCAGATGGTCCGGTTTTCAATATCGCCTTTCTGGACCCGCCCTATTCAAAAGGTCTTGGCGAGAAGGCTCTGCGCTGTCTGGCTGATGGGGGCTGGCTCCAGCCAGAGGCAATCATCGTCTTTGAGCGCGGGATTGCGGAACTCGATTTCCAGGTCGAAGGTTTCGAGGCTTTGGATGTTCGCGACTATGGGGCGGCTCGGGTCCATTTTCTGGCCTATCGGCCCTGACCCGCATCTGGGCGGTAGAAGGGTCCGATGAGGTATCTGGGCCTTGCGATGATCGCCTATGCTGAAAGCACCTTGGATTAGCGGCGGCCGAACAGGCGCTCAATGTCAGCGAGCTTGAGCTCCACATAGGTCGGGCGACCATGATTGCATTGCCCTGAATGCGGCGTAGCTTCCATCTCTCGCAGAAGGGCATTCATTTCTGTGGCGGTCAGCCTGCGCCCGGCGCGGACGGAGCCGTGGCAGGCCATGGTGGAACAGACGTCCTGTAGCCGCTCCTTCAAGGCCAGGGCCTGACCATTCTCGGCCAAGTCATCGGCTATGTCCCGGATCAGACCCCTGACATCGGTTTCGCCAAGTAGGGCCGGGGTTTCGCGGACCAGAATGGCTCCGGGACCGAAGGGTTCGACGATCAAACCCAGGGCTGCCAATTCATCGGCGCGGTCAGAAACACGCTCGGCTTCAGCCGGATCAAGCTCGACGACCTCGGGCAGAAGCAGGACCTGGCGGGTAACGCCTCCCCGTTCCATTTCGGCTTTCATTCGCTCATAGACCAGCCGTTCATGGGCGGCATGTTGATCAACCAGGATCATGCCGTCTCGCGTTTGGGCGACAATATAGGTCTCATGGACTTGGGCGCGGGCGGCACCCAAGGGGAAGTCGATGGGATCGAATGGGGTCGGGGTCCCGGCTTCCGCAAAGCCGCTATGTATAGGCTCCATCCGGCCAGATACGTCATTTAGACCCGGAAGTTCAGGGGCTCGGCCCTGTGGCTTAACAGGCTGCCAGCCGCCCATGGCGTAGGTGGAAAAACCCTGCGGCGAGGGGCCTTGGGGCGCAAAGCCATAGCCGGGCCTCGCATGGGAGAGGACGTCATCGGCGACGGATGTAGAGGCCCTATGGCCCGCCCCCGCAAGGGTATGGCGCAAGCCTCCAACAATCAGGCCTCTCACCAAGGCGGGGTCCCTAAACCGGACTTCAGACTTTGCTGGGTGCACATTGACGTCCACCTGATTGGCATCGAGATTGATGTAGAGGGCCACCAAGGGGTGGCGGTCCCGTGCCAGGAAGTCGGCATAGGCCCCGCGCAGAGCGCCCTGGAGCAGACGATCGCGCACAGGCCTGCCATTGACGAACAAGTATTGGTGGGCGGCATTGCCCCGGTTCAGGGTGGGCAAGCCTGCAAAGCCGGTAAGTGCGATTCCATCGCGGACATAGTCGATGGCCAGGGCGTTGTCTGAGAAGTCACGGCCCATGATCGCCGACAGCCGGGCCAGTCGTCCGTCCGGGCCCTTGGCCTCGGCAGGCAGGCGCAGAATGCGACGCCCATCAATGTCTAGGCTGAAGGCCACGTCCTCATGGGCCATGGCCTGGCGTTTGATCTCCTCGACGATGGCCTGGGATTCCGTCCGCTCCGACTTCATGAACTTCAGGCGCGCGGGGGTTGCGTAGAACAGGTCGCGAACCTCGACCCGTGCGCCGTGGCGTCCTGGGAAGGCTGCGGGTGTCACCCTCGAGACAGCACCGCCGTCAACCTGAATCGCATAGGCTGCTGCTGCTCCGCGGGCTCGGGAGGCTATGCTGAGCCGGGCGACAGACCCGATGGAGGGCAGGGCTTCCCCGCGAAAGCCCAGGGTGAAGATGTTGAGCAGATCGTAATCGCCTGCCGCATCAGGGCCGAGCTTAGACGTGGCGTGCCGCTCGACAGCCAGGGGCAAGTCCTCTGGCCCTAATCCCAAGCCGTCATCGGCCACTAGAATGCGGGACAGCCCGCCACCGTCAGCCTGGACCTCTATGTGACGGGCTTCCGCATCTAGGGCGTTCTCCACCAGTTCCTTGACCGCGCTGGCAGGGCGTTCCACCACTTCACCGGCGGCGATGCGGTTGACGGTTTCTGCAGGGAGGCGACGAATGGGCATGGCGTGTCCGACTTTCCAGGCACTATAGGACGATTCCAATCTGGCGACGCGCGGCATCGAGAGGATCCCCTGGCCCATGACCTGGACAGTTCAGATGACCGGCGCCGCACTGGCCTTGAGCCTGGCTTCCACTGCCGCGGCTGAAGTGAACCTGCAACCCATCGACCCCGACGCCACACTGGTTGACGAGCTTGTGGTCACGGGGCGATTGCCGGGCCCAGCCTGGTGGCGGGTCATGGATGGCGACACCACGGTCTATGTCTTGGGGACACCATCGATCGCCCCCAAACACCAGGCCTGGGATACCGCTATTTTTGACAAGCGACTTCAGGGTGCCTCCCAGGTCATCTTGCCGTTCAATGGCCTCAAGGTGCATCTGGCCGGCGCGCCGGTCGCGGCATTCAGCTATCTGCGTCTTAAGTCTTCAAAGCCCTTTGAAGACAGTCTGGATGGGGCAGTCAGGGTAAGCTTCATCGCGGCTCGATCTCGCCTGGGCCAGCCTGCCGACCATTATAAGATCCGTCATCCCCTCGCTGCGGGTCTTACCTTGATCAATGACTATAGGGATCGCAATAGCCTAACGACCACGGACCCCACGAAGCTGATTACCTATTTAGCGAAACGTGGCCATGTGCGGGTCGTTCAGCGATCCTATGATCTAGGGCCCCTCCTGTCATCCATCGCCCACACGCCTTTAGCTGCTGGCCAGACCTGTTTAGATGAAGCCATCCAAGACGTCGAAAACGGCCCCAGCGCTGTGCTGGCCGCGTCACAGGCCTGGGCAAAGGGGGATGTGCTCAACGCTTTGGCTGCAGAACGGACCTACGAGCGATGTCTGGCGGCGACACCGGGTGCCCTCGCCTTCGACGCCCGAGTTAAGACCGACATAGTCGCTGACATAACCTCCGCCCTGAAGGCCCCTGGTCACGCCATAGCGGTGGTTCAATTACGCCCCCTGCTGTCACAAGGCGGCGTGCTCGACCGCTTAAGAGCGGCCGGCTTTGTGGTGAAGACCCCAGGCGAGGACTAGCTTCGACTTTAGAGCCCGGGAAGCTTGAACCGTGTCGACTTTTCTCGGGCTATGATCACGGGTTTGTCGCCGATCAACGCCTTGATCTTGGCCGCTTCCGTAGCGGGGTCCAGCGGTGCAGGCACATTGTCGCCATTTGAGGCGGAAATGACCGGTGCCACATCGCTCTTTTTCCAGAACATAACCTTGTCTGCGAAGGACTTGTCCTTGTGGGCAATATCGCCGTTTTCGTCATCAACCACGAACCGGATCAGAGGATCGGCTTTGTCGGCCCCAGCCTTGGTCACGAGCAGAGCTTCGCCTCCGGAACGATCCTCCGACTGGCGACGACCCAACAGAGCGGTGCGCGCGGCACTTTCCGGCTGCAGTTCCTGCGGGCGTGGTTCCCCAGGCGCTGGCGGGCGCAGGGCATAATCTGGCGGCACGACGAGGGGTGCCTTTGAGACGACGCGGAATTCGTCAGGGACAACCTTGGCCATGCCCAGGGCTTGCTTGCCCCCTGCGCATCCGGCCAGACTGACGGCGCCCATCAAGGCGGTGGCGATGATCACTTGGTTCAGACGCATGAACGCAATAGCTCCATTTGACCGCCCCCGGCCGGGATGCTGATGGGATAGCGCAATCCATGGCCGCCGCCAACGCTTTCGAACATAACGTCAGTCTGCGACCGAAGCTTCAGGTTTCTGCAGCAGAGAATCCAGGAGCAAAAAGACGACCCCGATGCTGATGGCGCTGTCGGCAAGATTGAAGATCCAAGGAAACATCAGGCTCGTCGCGTCAAAGAAATCTACGACAGCACCGAAGCGAATCCGGTCAATCGCGTTGCCGAGTGCCCCGCCCATGACTAGACCCAGGCCAACCGTCAGCAGACCGCGTTCGGCCCTGCGCAGGAGCGAGCCTAAAAATACGGCCACACCGACGGCGAAAAGGGTAAGGGCCCATCGCGCCAGATCGCTCTGCGCGGTCAGCAGGCTGAAGCTGATCCCCTGATTCCACACCATGGTCAGCTTGAAAGGCCCAAACAGGGGCAGCGACATGCCTTCCAAGAGGCCAAGTTTAAGAAACAGCGTCTTGGTCGCCTGATCCGCTGCGATGATGGCAGCAGACAGCATGAAGCCCAGTCTGCCTATTCCCGTGAAGAATGCGGGTCTAGCCATGGGCGGTGTCCCAGGCGGCGACGGACTCTGCATCTCTTAAGGACAGGTCTGGAAAGCGGGCGTCTTGCCCAACCTCAGGAAGAATACGCCAGGATCGCGCGCACTTGCGGCCTTCAGCCTTCAGGGGCTCGACGGCGACGCCTGGGGAGTCCGCCAAACGGAAGGCGGTCTGGGGCCCTTCCCCCGTCACCAAAGTTGCCTGGCTGGTGCGGAAGACTTCGGCGGGGTCAAGCCCCTCGAAGGCCTTCAGAAGGTCCTCTTGGCTGACATGGACACGGGGGGCAGCTTCTAAGGCCGCGCCCATGCGCTTTTCCCGGCGCTCAATTTCCAGGGCTCCGGTTACCACAGACGTGACGGTTTGGATTTTTGCCCACCGCTCAGCCTCTGCTGGGTTGGCCCAGACTGCAGGGGTCTCTGGGAAGGTTCGCAGGCAGTTCGACCCGGAGTCTGGAAAGCGCGTCAGCCAAGCCTCTTCCATGGTGAAGGGGATCAGAGGCGAGAGCCAGATGGTCAGCCGCTCGAAGACGGCGTTCATCACGCTCCGTGCCGCACGACGCTTCAGCGAGGTCGGCTGATCGCAATAGAGGGCGTCTCTGCGGATGTCGAAGAACAGAGAGGACAGCTCGTTCTGGCAGAACTCAGTCAGGGGGCGAATGACATCCTGGAACAGGAAGGCGTCATAGGCCGTGCGGATTTGGCCATCTAGTTCATGCAGGCGGTGCAGGATGAACCGCTCAAGGGGCGGCATGTCCTCCAGGGCAACTTGCTCGGAGGCCTCGAAACCAGCCAAGGCCCCGAGCAGATAGCGCACGGTATTGCGCAGCTTGCGATAGGCGTCGGTGGTGGTGTTGAGGATGGTCTTGCCAATCCGCTGGTCGTCGGAATAGTCGACCATGGCCACCCAGAGACGGATGATCTCGGCACCGCTTTCCTTGATGACGGTGGCGGGGTCCAGGACATTGCCCTTGGACTTGGACATTTTCTCGCCGTTCTCATCCATGGTGAAGCCATGGGTCAGGACAGCGTTATAGGGCGCGCGGCCCCGGGTGCCGGAGCTTTCCAGCAGGCTGGACTGGAACCAGCCGCGGTGCTGGTCAGAGCCTTCCAGATAGAGGTCGGCAGGCCAATGGCTATTGGCGCGGTTTTCCAGAGTGAAGGCGTGTGTGGATCCGGAGTCGAACCAGACATCGAGGATGTCTTCGATCTTCTCAAAGGCCTCGGGATCGTGGTCCCCGAGGAAGTCAGAAACCGGCCGGGCAAACCAGGCGTCGGCACCTTCCTTGGCGATCAGGTCGATAATCCGGCCATTGACTGCATCGTCTAGCAGGGGCTGGCCGGTGGTCTTATCGACGAACATGGCGAGGGGTGCCCCCCAGGCCCTTTGGCGACTGATCAGCCAGTCTGGGCGGCTCTCGACCATGGAGCGGATACGGTTGCGGCCGGCCTCGGGATAGAAGGCTGTCGCGGCAATGGCAGCGAGTGCCGTCTCGCGCAGGGTCTTGCCCCCATGCATGGGGGTGTCGATGGGCTGGTCCATGCGAATGAACCACTGGGGCGTATTGCGGAAGATAACTGGCGCCTTGGACCGCCAGGAGTGCGGATAGGAATGTTCGGTCCGTCCACGGGCCAGCAGGTTCCCGGCCTCGATCAGCTTGTCCATGACCGCCGGATTGGCCGGGCCGAACTTACCCGACTTCTTGCCTTCGGTTTCCAGCACCTTGAGACCCGCAAACAGGGCCACATGGGGGTAATAGACGCCATCGGGGTCTACGGTGTCGGGGATGGCCGGATCAATGCCCAGGGCTTCCAGATCGGCCCGGCGCTTTAGCCAGATGAGATAGTCGTCCTGGCCATGGCCGGGGGCGGTGTGGACAAAGCCGGTGCCGGCGTCATCGGTCACATGGTCGCCCTCGAGCAGGGGAACCTTAAAGCCGTAATAGGGATCAAAAGACGCCAAGGGATGGGCGCAGACCATGCCAGCGGGGTCAACGGCATCGAGGCGGGTCCAGGCAGTGATCTTTGCGGATTTCGCGACATCGTCGGCCAGCTTATCGGCGACGATCAGGCGATCACCGGCCTTGGCCCAGGGTTCGAACTCCAGGCCGGTCTCCATGGCCGAGACTTCATAAAGGCCATAGCTGATCTTTTCTGAAAAGCTGATCGCCCGGTTGGCCGGGATGGTCCAAGGCGTGGTGGTCCAGATCACCACGCTGGCCTCATTGGGGCCCTCGACCACGGGGAACTTCACCCAGACGGTTGGGCTGTTATGGTCGTGATACTCCACCTCAGCATCAGCCAGAGCAGTGCGCTCCACCGGGCTCCACATCACCGGCTTGGACCCGCGATAGAGCTGGCCCGTCATCATGAACTTGTGGAACTCAGCGACAATGGCCGCCTCGCTGCCATAGTCCATGGTCACGTATCGATTGGCCCAGTCACCCAGGATCCCAAGGCGCTTAAAGCCCTCCATCTGTACGCCGATCCACTTGTCGGCATAGGTCCGGCAGAGGGTGCGAAACTCGGCCTTGGAGACCTCGTCCTTGCGGCGGCCCTTGGCCCGCAACTCTTCTTCGATCTTCCACTCAATGGGCAAGCCGTGGCAGTCCCAGCCAGGGACATAGTCCACGTCATAGCCCAGGGCGAACCGCGAACGGACCACGAAGTCCTTCAGGGTCTTTTGCAGGGCATGGCCAATGTGGATGGCCCCATTGGCATAGGGCGGACCGTCATGCAGGACGAATAGGGGCGCGCCCTGGGCCTGCCGATCCTTGCGGATGGCATTGTAGAGATCAGCCGCTTCCCAGCGGGCCAAGGTCTCGGGTTCCTTCTGCGGCAAGCCTGCGCGCATGGGGAAAGGGGTGTCTGGGAGAAATACGGTTTCGCGGTAATCGCGTGAGGGCTTGTCAGCGTCGTCGGCCATGGGACTTTCCAACTGGTCTCGGAGAAGGGGGTGCGGGCAACCCGGCGTGCGCTGGAACAAGGTCCGACGGCGTCACACCGGGCGGCGAATTCGCTGATCTATCCGAACCAAAATCATTGAGGGGCTGTAGCAGAGGCGAAGCGTGAACAGAAGCCTTTACAGGTGATGTCCTTGACTGTGGTACCCGCTGATCATTCCCCCAATATCCGTCGCGCCTCAGCCGCATCCCTGTGAATCTGGGCGGTCATGGTCTCTAGGTCGTCGAACTTGGCTTCGTCCCGCAGGAAGGCCACCAGGTCGGTCTCTATGACCTGATCATAGATGTCTTCATTGAAGTCGAAGAGCCAGACCTCAAGGCGCGGGGCGATTTCGCCCTCAATGGTCGGGTTGACCCCGATATTGGCGACGCCGGGGATGTCACGGCCATCGGGCAGGCGGGTCCTAGTGGCGTAGACGCCGAACCTTGGGCTCACATAGTCGGCCAGGGCCACATTGGCGGTGGGAAAGCCAATGGTGCGGCCCAGCTGCCGGCCGCGCTCGACGGGGCCACGGATGGCGAAGGGACGGCCCAGAATGTCGGCGGCGTCCTCTGGGCGGCCCTCTCTCAGAGCCGTACGGATTGCCGTTGAGGAATATTTTGATCCCACGGGTCCCGCCGGCTCAGCGACTGAGACGCCAAAGCCCATCTCAGCCCCATAGGCGGCCATGGATTGGGGGCTGCCTGTCCGACCCTTGCCAAAGGAGATGTCGAAGCCGACGCTGACATGGCGCACGCCTAGGCCCTCATGCAGCACTGCTTGGGCAAATTGGCGATCGCTCAGGTGCTCCATCTCGCGGTCGAAGGGCAGGATGTAGAAGATGTCGACGCCCAATTCGGCCAGGGCCTGGGCCTGCTGATCAAGGTTCATCAAACGGAAGGCTGGGGCGTCCGGCTGGAAAATTCGGCGAGGGTGGGGATTGAAGCTGATGACGCCTAAGGGCGCGCCTGCGGCTTGCGCGGCGGTCTTGGCCAGGGTGATGACGCTTTGGTGGCCCCTGTGCACGCCATCGAAATTACCGAGGGCGACCGAAGCTCCTTGGTCCGCCTTAGAAAGTCCCTTCCAGCTTCGCACAATCCGCATGGGATCAGCGGCCCTCAGCAGGGGTGCGGCGAGGGGTCATGATGACAGCTTCGCCTTCCACCACGGTCTTGCCGTCCACCTGGCAGAGGGTGACGAAGGTCACATGACCGCGGCGCTCATCGAGGGCAGAGACGGTGACGGTTGCGACCACGGCATCGCCGATCTTGACAGGCCGTCTGAATTTCAGGCTTTGCGAAAGGTAGATCGCCCCTGGCCCTGGTAGCTTGGTGCCAATGACCGCTGAGATATAGGCACCTGACAGCATGCCGTGGGCAATGCGGCCTTGGAAGGGCGTGGTTCGGGCATAGGCCTCGTCCAGGTGCACTGGATTGATGTCCCCTGAAACAGCAGCAAAGGCTTCAATATCAGCGGCCGTGACGATCTTAGCCATCTGGGCGCTCTGCCCCAGACTCAGATCCTCGAAAAACAATCCCTGCACCATCACCCCCACCGCACTGTCGCTTCATACCGCCTGACGGCACCTTGCGCCACCAAGCCCTCTAACTACCAGGACAAGTCCGCCATCGCGTAGTTGGCCCTGGCACCGGCTTGATTCAACAGCCCATTGACAGCATCCAAGTCCAGGCCGTCGGGGCCCAGGGTTTCAGCCCCATGAATGCCGCTGGCAATGAACAGGACGTCTAGGCCCTGGTCATTGGCACCCTTGATGTCGGTGGGTAGGCCATCGCCAATACAGAGCACCCGAGAGCGATCCACAGGACGGCCCAACAGCCGTTCTGCCTCGACAAGGCAGAGATCATAGATAGGCGCGTGGGGTTTGCCAGCCATGAAGACCTCGCCACCCATTTGTTCATAGAGCTGGGCCAGAGCGCCGCCGCAATAGATCAGCTTATCGCCTCGCTGGACCACAATGTCGGGGTTAGCGCAGATCATCGGCATGCCCCGCGACACTGCAATTTCAAAGCGCGCGCGGTAGTCTTCCGGAGTTTCCACTTCATCGTCATAGGGGCCTGTGAGGGCAATGAAGGCGGAGGTTTCTAAGTCACCAAATTCTAAGTTCAGGCCCT
>CAITHQ010000068.1 GCA_903892305.1 uncultured Alphaproteobacteria bacterium | reverse complement strand
TGAAGTACCGCTATTCGGACTACAACACGATCGGCGGCGTTTCGACCTACAGCGCCAATGGCACCTGGCAGATCATTGACGCTGTGTCGGTTCGCGGTGGTTACTCCAAGGCGATCCGCGCTCCGAGCGTTGGCGAACTCTACGCCCCACAGGGCCAGAGCTTCCCGACCATTGGTCCGGCAGGCGGCGTTGGTTCTGGGGATCCTTGCGACGTTCGTGGGGCCTATCGTAAGGGCGCGAATGCCGCGGCCGTCCGTGCCTTGTGCCTGGCGCAAGGCGTGCCTTCGGTGACCATCGACTCCTTCACCTATGCAAACAGCCAAGTGCAGTCGACCACCGGCGGCAACCCAGACCTGATGCAAGAATCGGCCACCAGCGTGACCGCCGGTCTCGTCTTCCAGCCGCACTTCGAAGCGCCGCTTCTGGAGCGTCTGTCGGCCTCGGTTGACTACTACCACATCAAGATCGAAGACGCGGTCGGCACGATCAACGCCGCAACCTCCTTGGCCTACTGCTTCAACAACCCGCAGGGCGCACCCTCGAACCCGACCTTCTCGGCTTCGAACCTGTTCTGCCAGTTGCTCCGTCGTGACCCGGCCACGGGTGAAGTCGTTGACGCAAAGTCGACCAATGCCAACCTCGGTTCAATTGACACCGACGGCATCGACTTCCAGATCGACTGGGGCTTTGGCCTCGGCGCGATCGGCCTGAACGATGATTGGGGCCGGATCTCGACCAATGTGTCAGGGACCTACCTCTTGAAGATGGATGTTCAAAACATCCCAGGCGGCAATATCGACCACCGCGCTGGTACCATCGGCAACAGCCTTGGCTCCAACTACAGCCACTGGAAGACGATGACCAACGTCCGTTGGGCTGTGAAGGACTTCGACTTTGGTGCGCGCTGGAGGCTCATCAGCAAGGTCGACGACTTCTATGCAAGCGGCCAAGCAGCTCCGAACTACAGCTACTATGACATCGATGGCAGCTGGAAGATCAACGACATGTTCGAAGTCCGTGCAGGCGTGAACAATGTCGCCGACAAGCAGCCGCCGCTCTACGCATCGCAGATCGAAGCTAACACCGATCCGTCGACCTACGACGTTCTCGGTCGCCGTTACTTCGTCGGCCTTCGCGCGCGCTTCTAAGACTTAGGCGCTGACAAAATTGGCCGCGGGCTGCTGGAGCATTCCAGTGGTTCCGCGGCCTTTTTGATTCCTGTGCAGCGTCAGCTTGGGACGACGTCAAAGGCCATGGTCAGGCGACGGTCGTCGGTTTCGAAGGGGATGACCCCATGCCAAGCATAGGACGGGAACAGCACCAATCGTCCTGGCCTTGGCTCCACATGCAAAATGGCGGGGCAGGGCGGATTCAGGGACAAGGGCGGCTCGCCAATCGCCAGCCAGCCTTGCCGGTCTGGGGCACCGGCTGAGATTGCGGGTGTGGCCACATAGAAGACCGAGGATATCCAGCCTTGCATATGCATATGCGGCGCATGCGATCCGCCTTGGCGCAGTAGAACAGACCAGGCCCCCTGGTATCGCCAGTCCTTGGTCTTCCTTGATCTCAGCGGATCGGTCCCTGGTTGAAGGTCTGCCAGATAGCTATTGATCGCTGTCGTGAAGAGCCCAAAGGCCGCCTTTATGGCAGGATCGTCCGACCCCTTCAGAAAGTGCGATAGCTGGCTTCCGCCCCGGACGGATTGATTGGCTGGCTCGCGTTCATAGACATGCTGGACCGACAGGGCCGCATCAAGATCGCTCAGAAAGGCCCCCATATCAGGCCAGCCTGCGGGCGATGCGAGATCGAATACCCGAACAAGGGTGTCATAGTCGCAGATCTCTTCGTAAAGGGGATCGCCAAGCTGCCGCGCGGCTACGGACCCCCAGGCCCATAGGGATTGATTGTTCGGGTCACGCTCAAGGCCCAAACGTGCCTTGGCCAGGGCTTGGAGCGGACGCCCTAAGGCGAGATCAACTATGGCCGCCTGATTGAGGACTGCCGGCGATGTGGGCGCCTGACCCAAGGCCTGTCCGATCAGGATTTCAGCATCCCCCAAGCGTTGGCTTTCCACCGCGGCCTGGGTTGTCGCCAATAGGGCCTGGACGTCATGTGGCGCCATGCGCAGGGCATTGAGCATCAGATCCCAGGCAAGGTCTGCCCGCCCCGCGGTACGCGCCAGGTCCGCCCGTGCCAGCAGGACTGGAACCGGTGCTGCGCCCGCTCGCGACATCTCCAGGAGGACAGCATCGCTGGCCCCAAGGTCTCCAGTGCGCATCCACACGAGGTTCGCCAGCTCAAGGCCCCAGGCCGTCTCCCCGGGGCGGCGCTTGATGAGGCGTCGATAGGCCTGCTCACCTTCGTCCAGACGGCTTGCCGCCACGAGGGCTCGGGCATAGACCAGCCAGGTTTCTGGGGCATCCAAGCCCAGTTGAAAGGCTGTTTCAGCAGCCTTTACCGCGTCATGGGCCTTACCAAGGTCGCCAAGGGTTGCTGCAAGATTATGCCAGCCAATGCGTCCGTTGGGGAACCGCCGAACGGCCTCTCGATCAATCGGCAGGGCGTCCTCCCGTCGCCCCAAGGCCTTTAGGGCCGAGGCATGGAGGGCAAAGGTGCGCGGGTCGGCATCTGCCCGTCGAAGCAGGGGCTTGGTTATTGCCAGGGCGGCCTGATACCGCTTTGAAGCGATCAGGTTCGCTGCGCGATCGAGGTCCGCCTTGCTCATGGCTGGAATTTGGCGAGAATACTCATGCAGGATTTGTCGCGCCATTCCGCTTCGTAGGCAATGCGAGGCTTGCCAAAGATAAGAGACCGCATGACCGAGCCGCTGCCCTTTTGGAGGCCTCTGGATGAGGAGGCCCTGGCCCGAGACTTCGCGAAATCAGGCAGGCTTCATATCCCAGACTTCTTGAAACCTGAGCATGCCCAGGCGCTTCATGCTGCACTATCGGGTCATATGAGCTGGTTCAGGACCTTTACGGTCAATGGCAAGAGTTATGATGTTGATCTGATTGCCCAAGCACAGACTCCCGACCACGTACTCACAGAGATCGCAGGCGCCATTGCAGAAGGAGGACGCAGCGGATTTCAGTATGACTTTGAGCTCTGGCGTATCAGCGATGAAATTGAGGCGGGACGCCGCCCCATCGATCGGCGGCAGATCCTCGCTGAGATCTATGATCTGCTCAATTCAGGACCGTTTCTCGCCCTTATCCATCGCCTGACCCATGTTGAGGGCGCAGTCTATTGCGACGCCCAGGCCACCCGATATCGGGCAGGTCACTTCCTCACCAGTCATGATGACGATGTGGAAGGAAAGAACCGGCTGTGCGCCATGGTCCTTAGCTTGACCCAGGACTGGCGCCCGGAATGGGGTGGTCT
>CAITHQ010000067.1 GCA_903892305.1 uncultured Alphaproteobacteria bacterium | reverse complement strand
GGTTCGGGAGTCCATCGCTAAGACTGGCGCTTTCGAAGCCGAATACAGGTTGAGGAACCTCAAGACCGACGGCGTGGTTTGGGTGCGAACCACCGGTGTGCTGATCCGGGACGAGGCCGGAAAGCCAATCGCGCTCTGCGGCCTCATTCGCGATATAACCCACGAGCGCATGATCGAAGACCAGCGCAGAACCCTGATGGCCGAGCTCGACCATCGGGTGAAGAACGTCTTGGCCACGGTTCAAGCCCTGGCGCAACAGACGGCGAAACGCACCCGGTCCCTTGAGGGATTTCTGTCCACCTTCGCAGGGCGTCTGAAATCTATGGCCGCGGCCAATGAATTGCTGACCGCCGCACGGTGGCGAGGCGCGGCCATTTCCCATCTCGCTGCTGCTGAGCTGAGCGGAATTGCGCCAGGTCAGACCCGCGCCGATGGACCTGAACTGTTTCTGACCCCAAGGGCTGCAAATGCCCTGGCCCTGGCCTTACACGAGCTGGCGACAAATGCGCTGAAGTTCGGTGCGCTCTCGACCGAACAGGGACGGGTAGATGTGCGTTGGACAGAGACAGAGTCTGGAGGCTTTCGGCTGACCTGGATTGAGTCTGGTGGCCCCTTAGTGCGGCCGCCCGAGCGCCTTGGATTTGGGTCAACCCTCTTAGCCCAGGTGACAGGCCGTGAACTGATCGGCGAGGCTCAGATTGATTATCTCGCATCAGGCCTCCACGTGGTTCTGAATGCCAGTGCGGCCTCGATCGTCGGCCGCCCAGAGCCTTTGCCCACTGAACCGAAGGCGGAACAGTCCCCCCAGGCTGATGTCACAGAGCCTGCCACAGACAGGCTTAAGGGCCTCCGGATTCTGATTGTTGAGGATGCGGTGCTTTTGGCCCTGGAACTGGAAACGGGACTTTCCGAAGCCGGCGCCGCTGTCATCGGACCCGCCTACGAGTTGGACGAAGCCTTGGCCCTTCTCGATCAGCAGATCGATGCCGCTGTCTTAGACGCCAACCTCAATGGGCAATCGGTCATGCCGGTGGCCCTGGCCCTGGCCGAGCGCGGGATCCCCTTCATCTTTGCCACAGGCTATGGCGATACAGGTGCCGCCCTGGCCGGCTTTAACGCGCCGATTGTTCGCAAGCCCTATGATGTCAGCCAGGTGGCCCAGGCGGTGGCTGAATTGATGCGGGGCTAAGGCACCCTTTCAGGCGCGGCGATAACCTGCGAGAGTGGCACTCAATCTTGGAGACCCTGGTTATGCATGATCCGACCGACGGCCCTCCCGGCGAAACGCCCATTCAAAAGGCCCTACGGCTGAAAAAGGCCGCCATTGACCAGCGCCCTAAGCCGCCTCGGGGTGGCCGCTTCCAGGCAGAGCAGGCTGCGGCCCACACCTCGGGTTCGAAATCCAAGCCTTGGATGTCTCGATAGCTCTGACGGATCTAGCCTCTGAGAAAGCACTCTATGGCGGGCATGGCCGCTCGGTCTTGAAGCATGAACATGTGGCCGCCCTTGAAGAACTGCAGGACAGACCCTGGAATCTGAAGGGCTAGGTTCAGCTGGCTCTGCGGCGGTGCGATCCCGTCGAACTTTCCAGCCGCAAGCATGACCGGAACGGCACTGGTGGGTAGACGCGACCAAACGTCATGGTC
>CAITHQ010000066.1 GCA_903892305.1 uncultured Alphaproteobacteria bacterium | reverse complement strand
GCCGGTCGCTCCGTCCCGGTCGTGCCTTTTCTATGGGACGGGCGCTCAAGCTCTTAAAACAAGGAGTCAAAGAGAATGAACGCTGACGTTTCGGCGACCAACCGCAAGGCGGAGCTGCTGGCCAATACGGTTGAGCATGTCGCCATTGATCAATATGACGCCCGGCCGATCATCGATGCCATGCGTAAGATGAGCTTTACCAGCCGCGACACGGCTCGCGCGGCCGATATCTTGTCCATGTCCCTGGAAGACCCATCCTGCTCCACCTGGCTGACCCTGGCGGGCTCCACGAGCGCGGGCGGCTGCATGCACATCTACCGTGACATGGTGAAGTACGGCATGATCGACACCATCGTTGCCACCGGTGCCTCCATCGTCGACATGGATTTCTTCGAGGCCCTTGGCTTCAAGCACTATCAGGCCCAGTCCAATGTGGACGACCGCGACCTGCGTGACCTCTATATCGACCGGATCTACGACACCTATATCGACGAAGAAGAACTCCAGAACTGCGACGGCACCATCTACGCCCTTTGCGAAATGCTCGAGCCGCGCCCCTATTCCAGCCGTGAATTCATCTGGGAAATGGGCAAGTGGTTGGCCGCTGGCAATGCGAAGAAAGAGGGCTCCCTGGTCCAGACCGCCTATGAAGAAGGCGTGCCGATCTTCTGCCCGGCTTTTGTGGACTCTTCGGCGGGCTTTGGTCTGGTCAAGCATCAGGTGGAGCGGATGAAGGCGGGCAAGCCTTATCTCACCATCGACGCCGTGGCTGATTTCCGCGAGTTGACCGACATCAAGTTGGCGGCCGGGACCACGGGTCTCTTCATGGTCGGCGGCGGGGTTCCCAAGAACTTTGCCCAGGACACGGTGGTCTGCGCCGAAATCCTCGGTCACGAAGCCGAAATGCACAAATACGCCGTGCAGATCACCGTGGCCGACGTCCGCGACGGGGCCTGCTCCTCCTCGACCCTCAAGGAAGCCTGTTCCTGGGGCAAGGTCGACGTGACCTGGGAGCAAATGGTGTTTGCAGAGGCCACCACGGTGGTTCCTCTGATTGCATCAGACGCATGGCACCGCGGCGCCTGGAAGGCTCGCAAGAAGCCCAACTGGGCAAAGCTGTTTGCAAAGGACACTGGGTCAGCCAACTAGAAACCCTACTTCGAGTCCTGGGGCATGTTTTGGTCTGATCTCTGACACCTCAGACCGGAGCAGGCTCTAGAAAAGCTTGATATGGACCCTGGCTCTCGGGCTCTCCACGTCGACCTGAGAGCCTGAAATAGCTGACAGGATGCGCCCGACGGCCAGGACCAGATAGGCTGGATTGACCCCCAATGGCCTGGGCAGGAAGACGACAATGCCCATGGCCAGCAGGAGCAGGGGCGAGAGCAGGACCATAACCAGGGTTAGGGGAAACCACAGGCGAACCTCTCTGGGTTCGAACGGCCTAGCTGGAATAATCCGCCAGGCGAGGCGTTCTGCCCGCTGTCGCATGGCCTCATAGTGACCCGCCCGCGGTCGCTTTCCATCCTGATGTTCGGGATCCATTCGCGGTTCCACGTTCAGCTCTGCAACATTACAGATATCCCACCAGACTGGCACCTTGAATGCATCAATTCCAAGGTCTCCTTTAACTCGTTTCAGGCCGACCAAGCGCGAAAACCAATCAGACCGGTTCCCAAGGCCTTCGCCACTGGGCATGATGGGCCCAATCAAGGGAGGCTATGATATGACCAGGGCAAGAGCAGGAATTTTCGTCGGTGTGCTGGCGGTTCTGGCGGGGGGTGCCCTCGCGGAGGTTGCGACCAAGCCCGCCTCCATGACCCTGGGCGTCTCTAGCGGCTATCTCGGAAAGGCGGCACCCGACACCTACAAGATCCTACCGCCTGCGCCGACGCCTGGCACCATTCGGTGGGAGTCTGACCGGGCCACCTTCCTGGCCACCCGTCGCCTGAAAGACTCGCCCCGCTGGGCCATGGCGATCAATGACGTCAATCTTGGCGGGGCGGTGAAGGATATGAGCTGCGCCGTGGGCGTCGAACTCACGCCGCAAAACGCCCCTCGTTTTAGCGCCATGATTGCCAAGTTGGGCCCTGACGTCGCCTGGGCGACCAACAACCCCAAAGACAATTATAAGCGCCCGCGCCCCTATTTGACCGATCCCGGCCCGACCTGCGTCGAGCAGTCAGCCGCCCTTTCTGCCAGCTCGGACTACCCGTCGGGACACGTCACCTTTGGCTGGACGATTGGCCTGATCCTGGCTGAGCTGGCACCTGATCGCGCCACCGAAATTCTGGCCCGCGCCCGGGCCTTTGGCGAAAGTCGCCTCGTCTGCGGCGTCCACACCATGAGCGCCGTTGAGTCGGGTCGAACCAACGCCTCGATCCTGGTGGCGGGCCTGCACGGGTCAGAGGTTTTCCGTAAGGATCTGGACGTCGCTCGGGCTGAGGTCGCCAAGGCCCGCCTTGCGGGCCCGGTGCCAGACCCCGCCGCCTGCGCCCTCGAAGCTGAAACGGCCAAGGCCTCGCCCTACAACTAGGTGGAAGATCATGACCCAACCGTGGATGAATACGGCGCTATCGGCTGACGAACGCGCAGATCTATTGGTCGCCCAGCTGACCCTTGATGAAATGATCAGCCTTGTCCACGGCCCCATGCCGGCCCTCTGCAATCCACCGCCAGAGGATGCGGCCATGGGCGCGGGCTATATTCCAGGTGTCCCGAGGCTTGGTATTCCGCCCCTGAATGAGACTGACGCCAGCCTGGGAATCGCCAATCCACGCCGGGTGCGCGCGGGCGACGGCGCCACAGGGCTTCCCTCAGGACTCGCCCTGGCCTCCAGCTGGGACATTGACCTAGCCTATGAAGCCGGTGCCATGGTGGGATCCGAAGCCCGAGACAAGGGGTTCAATGTTCTGCTGGGCGGCGGTGCCAACCTGACCCGCGAGCCACGCTGCGGTCGCAATTTCGAATATCTGGGCGAAGACCCCTTGCTCGCAGGGAAATTGGCGGGCGCAGGGATCAAGGGCGCGCAGTCCAACCAGATTGTCTGCACCCTCAAACACTTTGCGCTCAATGACCAGGAGACCTGCCGCCATGTGGTCGATGCACGGATTGATGAGGCAGCCCTGCGCGAGAGCGACCTGCTGGCTTTTCAGATCGCCATCGAAGACGGCGACCCCGGCTCGATCATGTGCGCCTATAACAAGGTCAATGGCGAATGGGCCGGGGAGAACGAGTTCTTGCTGACCCAGGTCCTGAAGAAGGACTGGGGGTATCGCGGCTGGGTGATGAGCGACTGGGGCGCAGTGCATTCGACCGCCAAAGCCGTCATGGCCGGTCTGGATCAAGAGAGCGGCGAACAGCTGGACAAGCAGGTCTATTTCGGAGCGTCCTTGAAGGTGGCCATCGAAGATGGCGAAGTACCATTTGAGCGCCTGTCGGACATGGTCCAGCGCATTCTACGCAGCCTGTTTCACCATGGGGTCTTCGACGCGCCGACGGAGCGCCGAGAGACAGACTATGCCGCTAATGGCGAGGTCGCGCTCAAGGCGGCTGAGCACGGTATTGTCCTGCTTAAGAACCAGAACAGCGTCCTGCCCCTATCGCGCAAGGTCCGCCGGATTGCCGTCATTGGCGGGCATGCGGATCAGGGCGTCCTCTCTGGCGGCGGGTCGTCACAGGTCATTCCCGTGGGGGTACCCGGCCTTGAACTGGAGGTCGGTGGCGTCGCTGGAGCCTTTGTCAAAGTGACATACCACCCGTCTTCACCCTTGCGCGCCATGGAAGCCGAGGCACCGCAGACCCAGTTTATGTTCAATGATGGATCTGACCCGGCCGCCGCAGCGGATCTGGCGCGAAATTGCGACCTTGCCATTGTCTTTGCAACCCAGTGGGCGACCGAAGCCGAAGACCTCCCCAGCCTAAACCTGCCTGACGATCAGGACGCACTGATCGCTAGCATCGCGAGCGTGAACACCAAGACCATTGTGGTGCTGGAGACTGGAACACCGGTGGTTATGCCTTGGCTTGATCAGGTCGCTGGCGTTCTTCAGGCTTGGTATTCTGGAACCCGCGGCGGTGAGGCGATTTCTCGGGTCCTGTTTGGTGAGGTAAACCCGTCGGGACGCTTACCCATCAGCTTTCCGTGCAGCGTCGAGGACCTCGTAAGGCCGGAAATTCCCGGGCTGATTTTCGGACCGCCGATTGAGGGTCAAACCCTGCCCACCACCCGGCCGGATGTGCAGCAACACAAGGGTCGCTTTTCCGTCGACCACCCAGAAGGCGCTGATATCGGGTATAGATGGCATGATCGGCAGGGTTCCAAGCCTTTGTTTCCCTTCGGCTTTGGGCTTTCCTATACGGATTTCGCCTATAGCGCCCTGACCCTGACAGGCGGTGAAACAATCACTGCCAAATTCGAAGTGACCAACACAGGTGCACGACAGGGCGTTGAAACGGCCCAGGTCTATGCCCGGGTGGCGGGCGGGTCTCGATTGATCGGGTGGGCAAGGGTCAGCCTAAAGGCCGGGGAAAGCCGTCAAGTGACCGTGACCGCAGATCCAAGGCTGCTTGCGACCTATGATGTTGGTGTCCCGGGTTGGCGGATTGACCCAAGCCCGATGGAGGTCACCTTAGGGCCTAACGCCCAACAGATGTCTCTTTCTGGCTCTGTCCTGCTGACGGGAACCCTGATCGCGCCATAATCAATGATCGCCATTAGTGGTCATAGGACGGTGACCCTAAGGCGCTCTGGAAATCTTCCAGGATTGCGAGCACCTCATCCATGGGTGCGATCAGTTCATTGGTGCCCGCGAAGCGGTATTTCCAGAAGCTCGCCAAGTGGGAGATCGCCCCCATCTTATCCCCCAGGACCATGAACTTGGCGGGTGCCTGCAAGATGAAGTCGCGAAAGGACATGGGCCTGTCGTTTTGGGTCAGGTCCCGATAGGCCGAAAGGTAACTCTCTAGAATCTGGGCAACCTCGTGCCTGCGCGCCCGAACGCCTTGTGTAATCCGGATTTTTGCCTCCCGGATGTATTGGGCTCTTGAGACATCTTGGCGGCCAGAAGCTTGTAGGTTTGGCAGGTCTTTCAGCATGGATGCCAGTCGGGGGTCGATGTCTGCAAGCGCCCATTGATAATAGAGGAAGCCCTTCCAGCTAAACATGCCCTCTAGATAAGCGTCTTCCTCAAGGCGAAGCACAAGGCGCAGGGGTTCCAGGCGGTCATCAAGCTGTGACATCAGGAGTAATGAGGCGAGTTTGACTGTCCCCGTGTCTGCGCCATTGGGAAACGCCATCTCGATAATGCGCATGATCTTGGACGCCACGTAGGTCTGCATGCGATCCAGGTCTGCGCTGGAAATCGAGAAATAGAGGTTTGAGACGTGAAACTGGCGGCGGCTCAGATGCTCGCGCAGCAAGAAGGGGTCCAAGGACGGCAATTCATCCAGCGCAAGAAGGACGGTGAGATCGTGCTGAATTTTCTGGTCGCTGCCTGCCAGCTCCTGGACCAGATCGGTCCAACCCCTTTGTCCGACAAAGAACGAGCGCCCCCCAATCTCCAGATCAGAGCGCTCAAAAGGGATAATCACTTTGGTGCCGATATTCTTGGGCGAGTCGAACACGAACCGCTCGTCCGGCCGGATCCTGTGTTTCAGGATAATGGCCTCATTCAACACCTGGTTCCGGAAAAACGGATGCGCCAGGTAGTCCGCCTCGTGCTTGTGCTCCCGCGCAATCGCCAGCAGGTTCAGGACGCGGCTCGTTGACGCTGTTTTTTCAAGCTCGTCTAGTTTGCGGACCGATCCATCGGTATTTCCACCTAGCACGCTCACTAATCCTCAAAGCCTCATTGCGGTATGTGACCACCGCAATACTTTGGGTCCTTGCCGTTAATTTCAGAATAATGGCCTAGGCCGCGAAATTTTCGAAGCTGGCGAGGTTGGATTCAAAGTCCGATAGAATATCGACGATTTCCTCGATCGGGGCCGCAAGATCGCGGTGATCCTTAAATCGATACCGCCAAAAGCTCGAAATATGCGAAATGGAGCCGATGCGCTCGCCAAGGACCATGAACATGGTCGGTGCCTTTAGCAGGAAGTCACGAAAGGCCATGGGCTTGCCGTTCTTGGTCAAATCCCGGTAGGCGTCGTCATAGACCGTAAGGGCATCCGTGACCTCTTTACGTCTTTGCATAATGGCCTTCATCAGGCGACCACGCGCCTGCTCAATATAGACCAAGAGTTCCCTGTCCCGGTGTCCAGCCGGGCGAAGCATGGGTAGTTCCTTAAGTACAACGGCCAATTTGGGAGCCATATCGGCTAGGGCCCACTTGTAATAAAGGAAGCCCTTCCAGCAGAAGATGCCCTCCCGGTAAGTGTCTGCGTCCAGACGCATAACCAATCGAAGCGGTTCTAGGCGCTCGTCGATCTTGTTGGATAAGAGCACTGTGGCCATTCTTTCAGAGCCGGTATGTGAGCCTTTCGGAAAGGCCATATCGATCAATTCGCAGATTTGCCCGCCGACAAAAGCCTGCATGCGCTCCATGTCTGCATCAGAAATGGCGAAATAGAGTGCAGAAATAGGGAACCCGCGGCGGCTCAAATGTTCACGAAGCAGGAATGGGTCAAGGGATGGAATTTCATCCAGAGCTTCAAGGACCGCTACATCTCGATCGATCTTATCGCCATCGGCCGTCAGCTCCTGCACCATGCTGGTCCAGCCTCGCTGTCCCACGAAAAAGGATCGGCCACCCATGCGTAGGTCACTACGCTCAAAGGGGATGATGACCTTGGTCGCAATATGCCTTTGATCATTGAAGACGAACCGCTCATCGGCACGCAGACGGTGCTTGAGGATAAGGGACTCGTTCAAAATCGAGTTTTTGAAAAAGGAATGGCTGAGATATTCAGGATCGGACCGATGCTCTGCCCCGACGGCCAGAAGATTTAGGACACGGCTGGTTGACGCCGTCTTCTGTAAGGCTCCCAGATTTCGGATTGAACGATCTGAGCTAGCGGCCATACGGACCTATTTCTTTCCTATCTCTCGCCTTCGGCCAAGAGTCGCAGGATGCACCTGACAAGTTGGCCACACAATTAGGGGTGGTGGGATATCTAAGGGTTAAAGTCCAGCGAAAGCTCCTGCCGAAACCCGTTTTGTGCAATGTGCGTCAAGGGTCTGAAAACAGGGTTAAATCCTGATGGTTTAATTTGCTCCTCGTAAAACTAAAGTCTCGGCAATTCCCATTCATTGAGCACCTGTGGCTGAATTGGTTTCTATAGGCTTGGGCGACAAAGGGTGCTCGCGACATTGGGCCAGACCAGGGTTGTGATCGAAACCGCGATGAGGGCCAGCCCCGCCACCCATTGCAGAGCAGGGCGGCGGTCAGTCTTGCCAAGCCATGCCACGCCGAGCGACGACGCAGTCAGGAGTGGTGATACTCCCAAGGCAAATCCCAGCATAACAAGGGCACCGCGCAGGGCGTCTCCCGCCAACATGGCGTACATCAAGGCGGCGTAGACCATGCCGCAGGGCATTAGTCCCCAGACCAAACCGGCGACCAGGGCCGCCCAACCTTGTCCGCGACGCTGTTCGGCCCAGGCCCAGCGGCTGAGCGGGGCGAAGGCTCGGCCAAGAATTGCCGGAGAGGGTAGGAGGCCGGTCAAGGAGATAGCGGTCCATATCAAAACCAGAGCACCAAACCTTTGCAGGACCGCATAGGCGGCGTGCTGATCAAACAGTCCATAAAGGGTCGACCCGAGGCCCCCGACCAAAGCGCCAGCCGTCACATAGGCGACCAGCTTTCCGATCTGGGCCATGGCCAAGGCGCGTGCGCGATCAGAGAGGGCGCCGGTGCGTCCCAGGGATATGGACAGGGCACCGCCCACCCCGCCGCACATGACGACGCAATGCAAAGAGCTCACAAGTCCGAGGATGAGACCGCCCAATAGGGTCAGGGACGTCAAGGCAAGCTCCCGGGGGAAGGAAACGCCTAAGAGTATGCGGGTCCCAACGGCGTTGGGCCTTGCGTCAGGTCAAAACGTCCCTTGGATCGCTCAGGACTTGCCAAGTTTCAAACCTGCGTTCATCACCCTGCCGCCATGTCGGATGATTTAACAGAAGGCCAGACCGCCGTCGTACCAGACGGTTATGTCATAAACCTGTGGCAGCGGGGTTTTGGCCGGACAGTTGGGCCGTTTTATTCCAAGCGGGATTCTAAGAATGACGAAGTCATGGCCTTCCGCGTTGAGGAGCATCATGCCAATGGCATGAACAATTGCCATGGCGGCATGCTGATGAGCTTTGCCGACATGGCCTGGGGCCGGGTGATTTCCAATAAGAAGGAAATTGGCTGGGTCACAGTCAGGCTACTGACCGATTTCTTATCTGGTGCTCACATGGGCGACTGGGTGGAAGGCGACAGCGAGATTATTTCTGAGCAGGACGACATTTTCACGGTCCGCGGCCGAATTTGGTGTGGCGATCGCACCCTCATCACCGGCACGGGCGTTTACAAGGGCATACGTTCTATCCAGCGCAAGGCTGGCGAGCGTGAGCCGAAAGGATAGCTTATGGCACTCGATCCCGCGATCAAGGAAGGCGCACCCGTCGGATATGACGACCGCCCAATCCATTCTGAACCTGGCGCCTTGCCGCCTGAAGTCCAGGCCCCGCTCGCACCCTTCCAGGGCAAGGAGCCGGACGCGCCAAAATGGTTCACCGACGCCATAGCCCAAGAGCCGGAGCGATCCTTCGTCACCTCCCTGGGCACGCAAATTGAAGTCTTGGCCTGGGGTGAGGTCGGCAAGCCTGGCCTGCTCTTGGCTCATGGCAATTCCGCCCACGCCGACTGGTGGAGCTTCATCGCTCCCTATCTGGCCCAGGACTATCGGGTTGCTTCCATGTCCCTGGCCGGCATGGGCGCCTCAGATTGGCGCGATACCTACGCCTTCCAAGACTTTGCTGAGGACGCTGAGGCCGTCGCCCAGGCGGCAGGACTCTATGAGGGCGGTGTAAAGCCGATCTATATCGGCCACTCCTTTGGCGGATCACAGGTGTTCTTTGCCGCGGCCCGCCATCCTGAGCGCATGCGGGCTGCCATTCTGGTGGATACCGGATTTGGAGGTCCACCACCGGATTCCAAAGAGGCCAAGGAAATGGCTGAGCGTGTTCGAAATATCCCCACCGCAGATCGCGCCCAGAAGGTCTACCCGACCCTGCAAGCCGCCCTGGCCCGCTTCCGGTTCATGCCACCTCAGGCAGCGGGCAACCTATTTGTTGCCGACTTCATCGCTCGCCGGTCTCTAAAAAAGGCACCGTTGGAAGATGGCTCCGGCGAGGGCTGGACCTGGCGGTTTGATCCCAACATGTGGAACAAGCTGGACCGCTCTCTCATGAGTGGCCTTATGGACGGGGCTCCGCCCCAGGTGACCATTCCCCTGGCGCATATCTTTGGCGACCGATCCGTGGTCATGTCCAGGCGCGCCGCGGCTCAAGCTTCGCCCCTGCCCGAGCATACCCTTGAGATCGCCATCCCCGACTCGGCCCACCATGTGATGGTCGACCAGCCCCTCGCCCTGGTCGCTGCCCTGCGTGGACTTTTATCATCCTGGCCGCCCAAGTCTTAAGCCCTACTTGAGACCTTGCGGCGGAACGTGTAACCCCGACCCAACGATTTGCCCTCGAGAGATCCCGACATGGCTTCCGAATATCACCGCGGCGAAATGGACATCCAGGAACAGACGGCGACGTTTGCTATGTTCAACGGCCTGACCAAGTGGGGCTCTCTGGCCCTTGCTGGCCTGCTGACCTGGCTAGTCCTCTGGTTCTGCACCCCCACCGGCTTCCTCGGCGCAACGGCCGTTGGGATCGTCGTCACCGTGATCGGTGTGGTTGTCCTTAAGGAAAAGCCCGAAGCCGACCACTAGGTCCGGTGCACGCGGCATTATCGGACGCCTTGGCCCGTGTCCAAGGTTCCCGATCCTCACGAGCGCTTGTTCCGAATAGAGCGAACCGGCTATCGGATTGAAACATGCTCTAGCTTGTTGAATTAGAGCCTTTTCATCCCTTGAGACGATACCGTCTAATGGGAAAAGGCTCTAGGGTTGCCCGATAAGGGCTTTGGGGATTCTCAGCATGACCATGATCGCCGTCACTAAGGAACGCCGGTCGGAAGAGACCCGCGTGGCGGCCACGCCTGAGACGGTTAAGAAGCTGATTGCCGCCGGGTTTTCGGTGACCGTCGAAGCTGGTGCTGGGCTGGCGGCCGCCTATCCTGACGCTGATTATGCTGCTGCTGGCGCTAGCTTGGCCAAAACCGTCAAGGCTGCGGTTGAAAAGGCCGACATACTTTTCAAGGTCCGCGCGCCCGACGATGCCGAGATCGCCGCGCTGAAATCGGGTGCCATCGTCGTGGCCCTGCTCAATCCCCATCAGGACAAGGCCGTTGTCGCCGCCTTAGCCGCCAAGGGCGCCAGCGCCTTTGCCATGGAATTCATCCCCCGCATCACCCGAGCCCAGGTCATGGACGCCCTATCCTCCCAGGCGAACCTGGCGGGTTATCGGGCCGTGATCGAAGGGGCAGAGGCCTATGGTCGCGCCCTGCCGATGATGATGACGGCGGCGGGTACCATCGCCGCAGCAAAGGTGTTTGTCATGGGGGTCGGCGTCGCCGGTCTTCAGGCCATAGCCACCGCCCGCCGTTTGGGCGCTGTGGTCACTGCCACAGATGTGCGTCCTGCCACCAAGGAGCAGGTGGAAAGCCTTGGGGCCAAGTTCCTGGCGGTGGAAGACGAGGAATTCAAGAACGCCCAGACCGCTGGCGGCTACGCCAAGGAGATGAGCCCCGAATATCAGGCCAAGCAGGCTGAGCTGGTCTCCAGCCATATCGCCAAGCAGGACATTGTCATCACCACCGCCCTGATCCCGGGCCGGGCTGCGCCGCGACTGGTCAGCGCTGCCCAGGTGGCCTCCATGCGCGCGGGATCGGTGCTGGTGGACCTGGCCGTCGAACAGGGTGGCAATGTGGAAGGGGTTAAGCCCGGCGAGGTCCTGGTGACCAAAACTGGCGTCAAGATTCTGGGCATTCCCAACCTGCCCGGCCGGATCGCCACCGATGCTTCGGCCCTTTATGCCCGCAACCTTCTGGCCTTCTCGACCCTCCTGCTCGACAAGGAAGGCAAGCTCGCCCCTGACTTTGAGGACGAAATCCTCAAGGCGGCCCTGGTGACCCAGGGCGGCAAGGTCGTCCACCCAGCGCTCAGCGCCTGATCCCAGCGGAGGAAATCATGGAAGCCGTCGACCCCACAGTCTTCCGCCTGGCGATCTTCGTCCTGGCGATCTTTGTCGGATATTACGTGGTGTGGAGCGTGACTCCCGCCTTGCACACCCCGCTGATGGCCGTGACCAACGCCATTTCGTCGGTGATCATTGTCGGTGCTCTGCTGGCCGCTGCCGCCCATAGCCCGAGCGGTGCCCTCACCGGCTCCATCCTGATTTCCAAGGGGGCCGGCGCAATCGCTGCTGCCTTCGCCGCCGTCAATATCTTCGGCGGATTCCTGGTCACCCAGCGCATGCTGGCCATGTACAAGAAAAAGGAGAAAGCGAAGTGAACGCCAACCTCGCGGCCATCCTTTATCTCGTTTCCGGCGTCCTGTTCATTCTGGCGCTCCGGGGCCTATCCTCGCCGACCACCAGCCAGGCGGGCAATCGCAATGGCATGATCGGCATGGCGATCGCGGTCGGCGTGACCCTGATCACCCTCTTCAGCCAGGGTAAGCTGGATCCCTTAACCCTGGGCTTGATCGGCGGCGGGGTCGCCATTGGCGGCGGCGTTGGCGCCTTGATCGCCCGGCGGGTGGCGATGACCTCCATGCCCCAACTGGTGGCAGCCTTCCACAGTCTCGTGGGCATGGCGGCCTGTCTGGTGGCTGTGGCGGCCATCCACACTCCGGCGGCCTATGGCATCTTAGATACCGTCACCGGCCAGGTGCATCTGAACTCTCTGGTGGAGCTCAGCCTAGGTCTGGCCATCGGCGCCGTGACCTTTACCGGTTCGGTCATCGCCTTTGCCAAGCTCAACGGCAATATGAGCGGCGCGCCCATCCTATTGCCCGCCCGTCACCTGCTGAACATTCTGATCGCTTTGGCCATTGTCGCCCTGATCGTCGTCCTAGTGATGAGCGGCGGCTCGGCTCTTTGGGCCTTCTGGGGGATCTTCGCCCTCAGCCTGCTGGTCGGCGTCACCTTGATCATCCCCATCGGCGGCGCCGACATGCCGGTGGTGGTGTCCATGCTCAACAGCTATTCCGGCTGGGCGGCGGCGGCGTTGGGCTTCACCCTGGAAAACGTCACCCTGATCATTACTGGCGCCCTGGTGGGCTCGTCGGGTGCCATCCTGAGCTACATTATGTGCAAGGCTATGAACCGGAGCTTTGTCTCGGTCATACTGGGCGGTTTTGGCGCTGATGACGCTGCGGTTTCGTCAGGCGGCAAGGTCGAGACCCGGCCGGTGAAGCAGGGCTCAGCTGAAGATGCGGCCTTCATCATGAAGAATGCCAGCAAGGTCATCATCGTCCCCGGCTATGGCATGGCGGTCAGCCAGGCTCAGCATGCTCTTCGGGAAATGGGCGATAAGCTGAAGGAAGAAGGCGTCGAGGTGAAATACGCTATTCACCCCGTCGCCGGCCGTATGCCAGGCCACATGAACGTCCTGCTGGCCGAAGCCAATGTGCCCTATGACGAGGTCTTCGAATTGGAGGACATCAACGCCGAATTCCCGACTGCGGATGTGGCCTTTGTTATTGGCGCCAATGACGTCACCAATCCGGCCGCCAAAACCGATCCCACCAGCGCCATTTACGGCATGCCCATCCTCGATGTGGAAAAGGCCCGTACCGTGCTGTTCGTTAAGCGCGGGATGAGCTCAGGCTATGCCGGAGTCGAGAACGAACTCTTCTTCCGGGATAACACCATGATGCTGTTTGGTGATGCCAAGAAGATGGTCGAAGGCATTCTCAAGGGGCTCTGATCGCCGCTTGCGGGATTCGGACGTCAGGCGCATGCTCCCCTTCAATAAACGGGAGGGACGACCATGCGTTATCGCGTTGGCGGGCTCGTGCTCGCTTTGAGTTTTCTGCTTTCCAGCTGTTCTAAGCCTGAAGCACCGGCCGCGACTGGCCCAGCAGCCCTAAGCTTGCCCTTGGGCCAGGAAGGCCACGGTGTTCTCACCGCCCAGGTCGCCAATCTGAAAGATAAGGCCGGCGGTCCTTTGGCCAGCGTGTCCATGACCCCCAACTGGTGGGTTGGTAATGGGGCCTTCAAGATCGTCTGGTTTGCGGGCCTCAGCCAGACCAAGCGGTTTTTCGTCATCAGCAATACCGCCGGTGACCTGCCGCCATACCTGAAGACCCCGGAAGAGGGGGTCAGGGAGGTCAGGGTTAGCTTTGACGGTGCCGCCTCCGCCTCAGTTCATCCAACCTCGGGCCGCGCGGAATTCCCAATTCCAAAGGGTGCTAAGGCCGTTACCGAAGTGCAGATAGTGTTTGGAGCGGAAGGCGCCCCAGAAACTGTCACATGGAAATGAAATAGCGAGGGGTCTCCTCTAAGCCTTGCACCCCTTGCACAGGCCTCTGTAAGCCAGGGGACGAGCTTGGGGTGGAGGCGCATGGCGAGTCGGGCGACTTTTCAGGCCTATCGAGGCGAGCAGGTAGATATTGGCGGGCGTCGGCTGCGGGTGGTCCGGGCCGGTAGTCCCTCTGATGCCCCCATGATCGTTTTTGAATGTGGTGCTTTTGGCTGTGCGGCGGACTGGGCCGTGGTCCAGGATCGCTTGGCCGTGCAGGGCCTGTCGAGCCTTGCCTATGATCGCGCTGGCCTTGGCTATTCTGATCCAGGCCCAACCCCCCGAGACGGCCACGCTATTGCCGCCGACCTGGAGTTACTCTTGCGTCACCTGGGGATTGAGGGGCCCCTCTTGATGGTCGGCCACTCTATGGCCGGGCTACTCCTGCGGGTCTTTATCGGGCGTAATCAGGACAGAGTCGCAGGCCTTGTCCTCGTCGATGCTGTGACACCCGAGACCATCGAAAACCCTGCTGCGGCCCGCGCTATTGCCGGGTTCCAGGGTGCCCTGAATCTGGTGGGCCGTTACGCCGGTCTGGGCTTTATGCGTCCGGTCGCCTGGGTTGTGGGTGACAAGATCGGCCTTGAAGGCGAAGCGTCAAAGGAAAAGCGCCACATTTATGGTCTGGCTTCGCATGCCCGGTGGGCGGCTGAGGAAGTCTCCCAGTGGGGGCCCACCTCATGTCAGGGACGCGACATCGGTAACTATCCGCCAGACCTGCCTGTCGCCGTGGTCAGTGCCGGGGCAGTTCCCATGTCTGCGGCCTTGAAGTCACTTCAGGCCGCCCCCGCCAGAGCTTCGCGCAAGGGCTATGTGAGGGACATTCAGGGGGCGGGCCATGCCAATCTCTTGGGGACCAAATTCGCCGATCCGATCATTGAGGGGATCCATCACGCCTTGAGTGCTTAATCGGCTGCTGGTTCCTGCTGGATCAGACCGACAGCGGCCTGAAACCGGCGGAGAACCAAGGAAGCGACGTCGGTTCCTGGTGGTGCGCTAAGTTCTGTTTCGCCTGCGAAGAACGGTAAGGCACCCCGCGCCCTTGCCGGGATTTGAGCTAGCTCAGCGCGGGCCGCCTTTGAAAGGTCGGCACGATGATCTGCAAGGGCGCTGACGGAAGTCCGGGTCTGCGCCCTGACTTCATATCTTCCGTCCCAAACCCCCACCTCGCCTGGGACAAGGTGAAGGTCCTCAGACCTTGACCTGCGGATGTCCCCAGCCGGCCGCACCCATCGAATGGTGTCCTGATCAGCCAAGACCTGCGACCCTGATAGGGTCATCGTGACCGGCCTTTGGCTGCGGAGCGCCTCAGTCAGACGGACCAGTCGCTGGCGGTCGGGCAGGCGATCGCCTCCACCAGCGCAGACACAGGCGATCCCTACCAGGGCAGCTGCAGCAGATGGCTCGACGCTAAGCAAGGCTTGGCGAGGCATGCGAAGACCAAAATCCTCTTCGACCGTCAGGGCCAAATCTCTTGGGATGAGTGTTGGAAGCGCCTGTACAGCCGGTCCGGTAGGTTGAGGCAAGCGTCGGGCGCGACTTCGGGCGAAGCGCAGATCATCATTGGCCGGATCATCGATCCAGTTAATGCCTTCCTGCGATAGCCAGGCCCGTAGCTCAGAGCGACCAAGCCCCAGCATGGGGCGTAGGAGAAATAGGCCACGTCCCTGTGGCCAGATCGGCGAGGGTGACCATTCCCTTGCGTCCGGTGTGGATGAGCCTTCCAGACGCATGACGGCCGATTCGCTCAGATCGCTGGCGGTATGTCCCATCAAAATCACAGACGCCCCAGCGGATCGCGCAGCGTCGGCCAGAAGGGCGTGGCGAGCCGCCCGTGCAGCAGCCGGTATGCCCGTAACGGGTTTGGGTCCCGTCCAGGTTAGAGCCTGGAAGTCAGCGCCCAATTGCGCTGCCAGGTCGCCGCAAGCTGCGGTCCAAGCCAGGCTGGCCGGGTTCAGGCCGTGATCGACCGTTAGACATAATAGGCGACGCCCATGCGTCTGCGCCCAGCCCTTGGCGATGTGGGCCAAGGCCACAGAATCGCCACCGCCCGACAGGGCCAGGGCTATGGGGTGGTCGCAGTGGGTTGCAAGACGTCGATCGAGACTCTGATGGACGGCGTCAATCAGGCTGGGCATTTCGCCAGGACACGGGTCGCCGAGGCGCGGGCCTGAACGGCTGGCGCCGCCTTGGGATAGCGCCGGGCGAACTCGTCCAAGGTCTGGCAGGCGTCAGCCGGTTTACGCATCCGCACCAGGGCCCGGGAAAGTTCAACGACAGCGTCGGGTGCCCACGAAACTTGCGGCCACTCGCGAATGGCCCCGATGAAGGCAGTAGCGGCCTCAGGATTCGCCGCCCGAGCTGCCAGAGCCTTGCCAAGCCAATAGCGAGCTTCAGGTCCTTTTGGTCCATCCCCATACCGACTGATATAGTCCTGCAGAGCAGGTTCAGCCGAGGCATAATCGCCGCCTAGCGCCAGTTGCCTAGCCTGGTTGAAGGCCTCTGAGGGGGGCACCACTTCAGCAGCCGGGGTGGGCGCTGCAGCCGCTGCCGCTGCCGCCTGTTCCAAAACCTGAAGGCGATCGGCAAGGGCCCGATTGGCAACGCGCTGAGCCTCAAGCTCTTTGCGAGCTTGGGCCAGATCGTGGGTCGCCGTTTCCACCTGACCGGTCATCCGGATCAGGGTCTGTTCCTGGTCGCTGAGACGCCGGGATAATTCCTGGATCGAATAATCCGTCTCAGCGGGCTGCACCACCACAGGCTTTCCGGAATCCCGCCCCTGGAAGACGATCGCTCGCAGTTCACGAACCACCTGTTCCATCTTGTCCAGGCGCTTTGCATCCCGGGTGTCCAAGGGGTCGATGGGGGTTTGCGCCCCAGCCTGTCCTGATGTGATCAGGACAAGGCTGAGGGCAAGGGCCAAGGGCGTACGGAGCAAGGCCAAGGTCGTGGCTTATCGCGCGCCGCCGGTCAGGGCCGTGTGGGCATTGCGATTGCGCTGGTATGCGCTCTCATCGGTACCCGGATCGATCGGCTTTTCTTTCCCATAGGACACGGTGGTGATCCGGCTGGGAGCGACGCCCTGCGACACTAGGAAGGCGCTAACCGAATTGGCCCGGCGGGAGCCGAGAGACAGATTATACTCCCGCGTTCCGCGCTCATCGGCACTGCCTTCAATGCGAATTTGAACATTGGGGTAGCGGTTCAGCCAGGCCGCCTGGGCCTTGAGGGTGGCGATCGCATCGGGGCGGACATCAAATTGATCGACGTCGAAATAGACAAGGTCACCGGCCTTGATCACGAAGTCCTGCACCGAGCCAGCGATTGGCCCTTGGTCTACGGGCGGACGAGGGGCTGGCGGCGTTGGTGCTGGAGCTTCCTGCTGCACGGGGGGCGGGGTCGGGGTTACCAATTGTGGCTTGGGCCGTGAGCCACAAGCAGCCATGGATAGGGTCGCCGTGGCGATGAGGGTTAGCTTTAGGGCAGTTCTGGCTTCGAAGATCATTTCAGGGGTCTCCATGAGCTTGAGGTCTTGGGCGAGATAGCAATCCATATTGCAGGATAGTTTAGACGTAATCGTGAACCTTGCGAGATGGTTTTAGCAATACCGGTTCTAGTTGAGTAGGGGCGACCATGCCGGGTCAGATCCTGACCCGGGATAGGGTGCTGGCCGCAAGATCCGTCCAGTCACGTCGACCGTCCAAAGCCTGGAGGGACCGCCTGGGGTTTCGCGACTGAACATCAGCACCCGGCCATTGGGGGCCCAGGTTGGGCTGTCATCCAGATAGCTGTTGGTCAACAGCCTTTCGTCGGAGCCATCAGGCCGCATGACGCCGATGTGGAAGGTATTTCCGGTCTGTTTGGTGAAGGCGATGAAGTCTCCAGCTGGGCTCCAAACCGGCGAGGTATAGCGCCCAGACCCGAAGGATATCCGCGCTGCGCCCGAGCCGTCGCTGCTCATGACATAGAGTTGCGGCGCGCCCCCACGGTCGGAGTTGAATACCAACCGACCGCCGTCCGGGGAAAAGGACGGTGAGGTGTCAATGGCGGGGTCAGAGGTCAGCCTTTGGGCCTTACGGCTTTGCAGGTCCATCAGATAGATGTCCGAATTGCCTGAACGTTCCACTGCAAAGGCAACCTTGCGGCCATCTGGCGAAAACCGTGGTGCAAAGACCATGCCCGGGAATTCACCCAGGCTTTCCCGTCGCGCAGTTTCAAGGTTGAAGAGATAGATGGATGATCCTTCAGGCCGCAGGGACATGAAGGTGATTTCCTGGTTATTGGACGAGAACCTGGGCGACATGATGATGGCCTTGCCATCGGTCAGATAGCTAGGATTGGCACCGTCCTGATCCATAATGGCCAGGGTCTTGGTCCGATTGAGCCGCCCGCCGCTCTCGGCCACGAACACCACGCGGGTGTCGAAATAGCCCTTTTCACCGGTCAGCCGCTCATAGACAGCGTCAGAAATCTTGTGGGCGATGCGCCGCCAATTTTCGGGTGTCGAGGTAAATTGCAGGCCTAAGAGCTGTTGTTGCGAAAACACGTCCCAAAGTCGGAAATCGACCCGTAGACGACCACCATCCACCGTGACCTGACCATTGACCAGGGCCTGAGCATTGATGGCCTTCCAAAGGGGAAACTGCGGCTGAACAGCGACTTCCAGATTTTGCTCTGTAAAGCTTTTGGGGTCGAGGGGGGCGAAGAGACCTGAGCGCTCAAGATTGCTGGAAATGACCTGCGAAATTTCAACACCTCTGTCTCCGCCAAAGGCCGGGATGGCGATGGGCAGGGGCTTAACATCGCCCTTATTGACGTCGACCTCGATCTCGGCCCGGGCGGTCGTGGTCAGCGCCATACCGCCAAGGGCGAGGCAGAGGGCCAAGATCAGACGTGTCAGTCGCATCGCCAGGTCTCCAGAGTTACGAACAGGCTTCGCGGGCATTGAAGTTGACCGCCACCTTCTGCCCAAACAAATCCCGAGGAAGAGTCGAAAATGGGGCAGCTTGGTGAACGGCGCGAATGGCCCGCTCTGCCGCTGTCTGAATGACAGGATTCGCTGAATTTTCCTGGCCCCCGGCATCGACCCGTCCCAGGATCTGACCGGCGAAGCCCAGGGTGAAGGTAACGCGGATCCGGACATCCTTGCCACCCTCGACTTCGCAATTGGGATTCCAACGTCTTTGCAGTTCATCGGTCAGGCCCGCCAGGGCGCTGGCCGAAAGACCCTTGGCGGCCCCGACAGCCTCTCTCGCCTGGAGTGCGGTCTCCGGGCGCGATGGACCCTTGGGGGCCGACGAGGTCTTGCCAACCCTGGCGACCGTGGCTGCGAGGGCATCCAGGTTGAGGGATTTGACCGGGGCCTTGGTTGGTGGCTGTGGGCTCGGTTTCACGGGTGTGGGTGGCTTGGCCGCGGCGAGCTTCGGCGCAGTCTGAAGTGGCACCGCCTTTTGAACTGGCATGGGGGGTGGCGTGGGACGAGGGTCTGGCGCAGGGGCTGCAGCAGGGGGTTGGAACGCCGCCGCGGGGTCAGGCACCTCAGTCTGGGCTGTTTCCTCAACCGGTGCCGCGTCTGCTGGTCGAATATCGGGGACATCGGCGGTGGTCACCAGGGTGACGGGTGTCGCCGCTCCCGGGGGGATGTCCCGGGCCCAGGGTTTGAGAAAGATCAGGGCTGCAGCCACGGACACGTGCAGAAGAACTGAACCCGCCATGGCTGGCGAAAGATCAGAGCCGCGCGCCATGGTCCTAGGGCTCCTGCAACTGAGGTGTTGCGACGGGGCCCTTACCCCCCGAAGAGGGCCCGCCTGTGTCGGTTATCAGGTTGATCGACTTGAAGCCCGAGGTGGAAAGCGCTGCCATGACCTGGGCGACAACGGCGTAGGACGCCTTGCCATCGGCCCTGACATAGATCGGCTTGGGGTCCTTGCTCATGGTCTTCAGGCGCGCGGAAAGATTGGCGAAGGCCACAGGTTGGTCCTGAAGATAGATCGCGCCATCGGCACGAATCGAGACCGTCAGTGGCTCAGACTGATCCTGCATGGCCCCGGCTTCGGTCTTCGGCAGCTCGACCGATACCCCCACAGTCAGCAGGGGGGCAGAGATCATAAAGACAATCAGCAGGACCAGCATGACGTCCACCAGGGGCGTCACATTGATTTCGGAGAGGGTTCCACGGCGGTTGCGGCCACGCCGCCGCCGCCGTCCACCCCCTGCCGCAGAGAAGGCGTCATGAGCCGAGAGTGCCATCAGACGCGCTCCGCCAAGCGCCGCTGAATGGCGGTGGTGAGGTCGTCGGCAAAGCTCTCCAGGCGGGCAGAGTAGCGCGCCACACTGTTGGAGAAGGCGTTGAAGGCGATATAGGCGGGAATGGCAGCGGCCAAGCCAATGGCCGTGGCAAAGAGGGCTTCAGCAATACTGGGCGCCACCACAGCTAGGTTTGTATTCTTCTGGATCGCGATGGCCTGAAAGCTGTGCATAATGCCCCAGACCGTACCAAACAGACCCACAAAGGGCGAGGTGGTGGCGATGATGGCCAGGGTGCTGAGCCCCCCTTCGACCCGCTCGATTTCCCGCGCCACGGTGGTGTCCAAGATCCGGTCAATGCGCTGGACCAGGAAGGCCACCTGTCCGTCATTCATCTGGCCCCGGCTTCTGGCCTCCCGCCATTCGCGCAAGGCACCCTGCAGCATTCGCGGCAGGGGATGGACAGGATTGTCCCCGGCCTTGGCCGCGACCTCTTCTAAACTGCGGCCTGACGCCACCTCTTTTTCGAAATTCGCAGATGTTCGATTGAGGGCTCCGAACCGAAAAACCTTGTCGAGAATTATGCTCCAGGACCACAAGGATGCGAGGGCGAGGCCGGTCAAAACGCTCTTCACCACCCAGTCGGCGCGCAGAAAGAGGGTGATGAATGAGAAGCTCTCAGGGGTAAGGGCTGTGGGATCCATGTTCGCTCCGGCGGAAATCGACGTGTAGACTGGACCTAATCGGTGGCGAAGTTGCGACAAAGCGGTAAGTTTCGCTAAGGATCTTGAAAATTCGCCCTCTAACCGATCAGCGGTGCCAAGGCCGCGATCAGGCTCGGCGGTGGCTTAGACGGTCGACCATTCATGTGGATGCAGGCTGCCTCCACCTGGGCGGTGCAAACCAGCTCCTCGCCGCGAAAGATTTTCTGGCTGAAATTGAGGCGTGGTCCCTTGACCCCATCAATGGTCGTCCTGACCAGGAGGGCGTCGTCGATCCGCGCCGGGCGGCGGAATTCCAGATTGATCTTCACCACAGTAAAGGCCACCGACTGGTCCAGAAGGGCAGAATGGGCCACGCCGGTTACCCGCAGGAAATCACTGCGACCCCGCTCAAAATAGCGCAGGTAATTGCCGTGATAGACCACCCCAGTGAAGTCGGTGTCTTCGTAATAGATGCGGACGGGCAAGACGTGCTCGCGTCCTTCCATCCATCCCGCAGTTGGGGCGGTGTCCCTTGGAATCTCAACCATCCTAGGTCTCGTCGAACAGACCGCCCTGGCCGCCCGCAGGCATCTGGGGCGGCGGGGTGAGGCCAATATGGGTATAGGCCTTGGCGCAGGCCATTCGGCCCCGAGGCGTGCGCTGAATGAAGCCCTGCTGCAAGAGGAAGGGCTCGATCACATCTTCCACGGCGTCGCGGGCTTCGGCTATGGCATAGGCCAGGGTTTCCACCCCGGCTGGTCCGCCGCCATAGTTCTCGATCAGGGCGCGGAGATAGCGGCGGTCTAGGGCGTCCAGGCCTGCCGGGTCCACATCTAGCCGCGCCAAGGCCTGGGCGGCTGCGGCCTGACCAATCACCTTCACCCCATCAGCGGCGGCAAAGTCCCGCACCCGCCGCAGCAGACGTCCGGCAACGCGAGGGGTGCCCCTGGCCCGTGTGGCAATCTCGGCAGCGCCATCAGGCGCAAGGCTCAGCCCCAGCTTGCCCGCCGCATGGTTCAGCACCTGGCTGAGCTCTGCGTGGGTATAGAATTCCAGGCGTAGGGGTATGCCAAACCGGTCGCGCAGGGGGGTAGCCAGCAAGCCCGCCCGGGTGGTCGCCGCCACCAGGGTGAAGGGCGCCAGATCAATACGGATCGACCGGGCCGAAGGGCCCTCGCCGATGATCAGATCCAGCACATGGTCCTCCATGGCCGGATAGAGGATCTCCTCCACATTGGCGGGCAGACGATGGATCTCGTCGATGAAGAGAACGTCCCGGGGTTCCAGATTGGTCAGTATGGCCGCCAGATCCCCGGCCTTGGCCAGGACCGGGCCTGAGGTGGCGCGGAAATTGACCCCCAGCTCCCGGGCGATGATCTGGGCAAGCGTCGTCTTGCCCAGGCCCGGAGGCCCAAATAGCAGGACGTGGTCCAGGGCCTCGCCCCGGGCCTTGGCGGCCTCGATAAACACCGAAAGATTGCCCTTGGCCTGGGCCTGACCGACGAATTCTGAAAGGGTCTGGGGCCGCAGGGCGCGATCGGAAGGGTCCAGCGGCGCAGGCTCGCCGGAAATCAGCCGCTCACTCACCGGCCCAGCTCCTGCAGGCCAGCCTTGATCAGGGCCTGGACGGTGGCGTCATCCCCAAGCCGCAGGGCAGCCTGTTCCACCACCCGGCGAGCATTGATCTCAGCGACCCCTAGGCTGAGCAGGGCAGCCACGGACTCGCCCACGGCCGAAGGCGGCGGCGGGGCGGCAGCGGCCTGGGCGTGGAAGGCGGCCACGGGGCCGTCGCTGATCGGCTTGCCTTTCAGTTCGGTGACAATGCGCTGGGCCAGCTTGGGCCCCACCCCATTGGCCCGGCCCACGGAGGCCTTGTCATCTCGCGCCACGGCGGCGGCCAGATCCGGCGGCGGCAGGACGTCGAGAACACTCAAAGCCGCCTTGGGCCCGACCCCCTGGATGGACTGCAGCAGGACAAAGGCCCGGCGCTCGTCCCGGCCCAGAAAGCCATAGAGCTTCATGCCCGTGCTCTCGGCCCACTGGGTTTCCACGTGCAGGACGGTCTCTTCGCCAAGGGCCGGCAGATGGCCCAGGGTGCGGCCGCCGCAGCGGACCACATAGCCAACCCCGCCCACATCGATCAGGGCTTCTTCCTCGCCAACCTCGGCCACCAGACCCCGCAACCGCCCGATCATGCGGCGGACCTTTCGGTCAGCTGCCGGGCTTTGCGGGCATGGGCGTGGGCAATGGCGACAGCCAGGGCGTCGGCGGCGTCCGCCGTGGTCGGTCCGGCCGTCGGCAGTATGCGGGCGATCATAAAGGCCACCTGATCCTTGTCGGCGCCGCCGGTTCCCACCACAGCCTTTTTGACGACCTTGGCGGCGTATTCGGCCACGGGCAGACCCGCCAGGGCAGGCACCACCAGGGCCATGGCCCTGGCATGCCCCAGCTTCAGGGCCGAGGCGGCGTTATTGTTCATGAAGGTCTCTTCCACCGCCGCCTCATGGGGGGCGTGCAACTCGACCACACGGGTAATGCCTTCAAACAGCAGACGCAGGCGCTCGGCAAAGGGCAGGCTGTCCTTGGGGTTGATCACCCCGTGGGCCACATGAGACAGGCGTGCGCCCTCCACCGTGATGACGCCCCAGCCCGTATGCCGAAGTCCCGGGTCCAGGCCCAATATGCGGATCGCAGCCATAGGCCCCCGTTTGAGTCGTGCGTTCAGCTTATGTTCTTACCGCGCCGCAGTTGAGGGGGGAAGGGTTAAGGCGGGGTGAAGGGGCGGCCTTCCTGGAAGGCCACCCCCTCGCCTCTTCCCCTTAGGCCGTGGCAAATGCCGCCAAACGCTGGCGGATCAGGGCGTCGGCTTCGGCCATGATGCCGTCGATCAGTTCCTTGCAGGTGGGGATGTCGTGGATCAGGCCCGCGACCATGCCGCAGGACCAGGCACCGGCATCCATCTCGCCCTTCTGCATGATAATCGGATAGACCCCGGCCACTTCGCCGATGATGTCTTCGAACTTCAGGTTGGCGCCCAGGGCCTTTTCCTTTTCCAGTAGGCGCTCGACGGCGGCATTGTTCAGTACGCGCTCAGTATTGCGCAGGGAGCGCATGACCAGACGGGTGTCCAGCTCGCTGGCGTCGACAATGGCCTGCTTCACATTGTGGTGCACAGGCGCTTCCTGGGTGGCGATGAAGCGGGTGCCCATATTGATGCCGTCAGCGCCAAGGGCCAGGGCGGCCACCAGCTGGCGACCATTGGCCACGCCGCCCGAGGCGACGAAGGGGATCTTCAGCTCTTCAGCCGCTCGGGGCAGGAGGACGAAGTTGGGCACGTCATCTTCGCCGGGGTGACCGCCGCACTCAAAGCCATCAACGCTGACCGCGTCACAGCCGATGGCCTCGGCCTTGAGCGAGTGGCGGACCGAGGTGCACTTGTGGATCACCTTGATCCCCGCCTCTTTCAGGGCGGGCAGATACTTGGCCGGGTTATTGCCGGCGGTTTCCACGGCCTTCACACCAGACTCGATGATGGCCTTGATATAGCCGGGATAGTCCGGCGGGGTGACCGAGGGCAGGAAGGTCAGGTTCACGCCGAAGGGCTTGTCGGTCATGTCCCGGCAGCGGGCGATTTCCTTGGCCAGATCATCAGGCGTGCGCTGGGTGAGACCGGTGATGATCCCCAGACCCCCCGCATTGGAGACCGCTGCGGCCATTTCGGCCAGGCCGACAAAGTGCATGCCGCCCTGGAGGATGGGGTGCTCGATACCGAACAAGTCTGTGATGCGGGTCTTCATCGGGGCGTTTCCTTTTAATGAGCTATTCTTAGGGCCGGGCAGTGCCCAGGGTTGGCGAACACCTTTATGCAACCCAGCTAGGGATTCAATACTGCCCTTGGGTTAGCTTGGCTTTGGTGATCAGCGCTTATTGCGGTATGCACCGGTCAGCTTCCTTCCGCCCAGGATGACATCCCATGATCGCTTCCCTGCTTTTCGCTGCTGCGGTGGCGACAACGACCCCGGCACAGGCTGTTGCCGATGACAATAAATTGGTCTGCAAGTATGAGGCGAACCTCGGGACCCGTTTGCCGGTAAAGACCTGCAAGACCAAGGGGCAGATCGCGCGCGATGCCCAGGAGGCCAAGGAAATGACCACCACGGCCCAAAGCCCTGGCGGGGTAAAGGGCCAGTAGGTCTCAGGCCTTTATCCGAGCCAGGTTCGGTTTCGGAATTGCAGCCGTAAACGTGCCCGCTGACTTGGCCTTTTCAAGGGCGAGGTCGGCCCAGGCTTGGGCAAAGGCGGCCGGACCGCCGGCGGTCAGGGCACCCAGTTTGAAGGTCACGCTCCGTCCCTTAAGGCCCGTGGTCAATTGCGCCCAAAGATCAAGGTCTTCGGCGGGCCGCTCGGCGTCCGTCAGGGGGGCACCCGAGAGGATTTTCGCCAGGACTTGGGCGGTGGTGCGATCTCCCAGGTCAAATACTACCGGCCCAGGCTGCAGATCGGTGAGGCTGGTGGTTAAGCCGGCCAGCACCATGCGCTGAAGGCTGGTATTGCGCTCACCGCCCGCCTTGCCCGAGAGCTCGCCACCGGACCGGACATAGGCCCACCCCCCGCAGGTGAAGGCGGGATGCCACGCAGCGCGGGTCCAAATCTGAATCGGCGGGATCATAGGCCCATCCCCTATCAGGCCCACCCGCTCAGGGCAGCAGGTTTCGAGGGTGAACGCCCTAGAAGAAGGCGCTTCGCTATGGCCGAACAGGGCTCTAGTCTGTCCTCAATAGAGGAGTCCCCATGAGCACCCTTCCAATGGCCCAGCCTGTCCTGCACGAAGGTTGGGGGGAACTGATCCTGTCGCGGCCAGAGCGCAAGAATGCCCTGATCGGCCCCATGGTCGCCGATCTTCAGTCTGGCCTTGCAACCCTGCTGGCGGGGGGCGCCAAGGCGGTGGTTCTGCGCGGGGCCCAGGGGGTTTTCTGTTCGGGTCTCGATGTGGACGCCTTTGCCGAGGATCCGGCTCCGGCCTGGCGGGCCAGCTGGCCGACTGACTGGGCGGACTGGCACAAGACCCTCTATCGCTGCCCGGCGGTGATCATCTGTGCCCTGGAAAAATATGCCATCAATGCCGGGGCCTCCATGGCGCTTGCAGCAGACCTAATGGTGGCCGGTGAAAACGCGACCCTCTTGGTGGGCGAGGCAGCCCTGGGCATGCTGGCCCCCATGAACATTGCTTGGCTCAGATTACGGACGTCCGAAGCTGTGGCGGCACAGCTCACCCTCGGCGCGCGTCGCACCAGCGCGGCTGACCTACACAGGCTGGGCCTAGCCTATGAGGTGGTTCCAGACGATCAGACCGCTGCCCGCGCCTGCGAGCTGGCGGCCACCCTTGGGGGTTATCGCGGTCAGGCCCTGGCCGGGATCAAGGCCGCCCTGCGGGCTGGACAGGCTGACGGCGGCGAGGCTGTGTTTGATGCGGTCCAGTCCACGGGTTTCGTGTCGGCGGCACCGGGGCGGGTCGCCAAAACCTAGCGCCTTACGACCTCAACAATGGCATGGTCGGCGGCCTTGCGGACGACCAGATCGGCCGTATCCCGGGCGAGAATGATGTTTTCCCTCAAGTTCTTCAGATTGACCCCGGTCCAGACCATCCGAGCCAGGTCCTCTGTCTGCCCGCGGCTCATGGACCGGAACCGGGCATAGAAGGAGGTCGGATCGTGTTCGGCTTCCTCCCACAGTTCCAGGAACCGTGCCACATACCAGGCCTCTAAATCGGCTTCATCAGCGTCCAAATAGATCAGGAGGTCTAGGGGATCGGCAGCTTTGGGCGCAATGGCCCGGTGCTGCAGGTTTAGCCCCTCCACGATCAGGATGTCCGGTGGGGATAGGGTCCGGGCTAGGGCGGCATCAATGTCATAGGCGGTATGGGAATAGGTCGGAAAGACGGTGGGCCCTGTCCGGATGTCCGTCAGGGCGGCGCGGAACCGATCATTGTCATAGGTGGGCGGGAAACCCTTTTGTTCCAACAGGCCGAGGTCCGTCAGCTCAGCATTGGGCCGCAGAAAGCCATCTGTCGCGATGATCTCGACCTTGGCCTGATCTGCGAGGACGGTTTTCAGCTCCCCAGCCAGGGTAGATTTCCCCGCGGCCACGGCCCCCGTGAGGCCAACGATCAGCGGGCCAGTTGATGGACGTCGGGCCGCAAGGTCTGCCGCCAAGGCGTGTACGGGGCTCATCAGAGTTTCCAGAATTGGAAGGCGTGTAATCCTTGGACTATGGCCATTTGCGGAAGGCCAAGCAGCTCGGTCAACTGGAACGCTGCCAAAAAGAAGGCATCAGAGACTGCCGGGATGAAGAAGATCGCCGCCAGCAGCAGCAGGGGTGCCAGGGGCTCAAAACGCCCTATGGTGGCCCGGACGCCCGCCGGCAGAAAGGGACGGATCACGCCATATCCGTCAAATCCCGGCAGGGGGATCAGGTTCAGAACCAGGGCCGTTGCCTGAAGAAAGGTAAGAAAGCCCACCGCATTGGTCAGGGCTGCCTGCGAGGCTGGTGGCGGAAAAATCTGCAAGGCGCCGCCGAGGATCAGCATAACCAACAAGGTCCCAGCCGGCCCGGCCAGGGACGAGGCGGATCGCCAGAGCCGACTGCGCATTAGATTTTCCTGCAAGTAGACCGCGCCGCCGGGAAACCCGATCCCACCCAGGGCCAGGGCGATCAGGGGGAAGATCAAGGTGGTCTGCAGGTCGGCATATTTGCGAGGGTCCATGGACAAATACCCCTTGCTCCGCACCGTCCAGTCCCCACCAAGATAGGCGACCAGGGCGTGACCGAACTCGTGAACGCCGACCGCCAGGATCCAGCCCGACATGACAAAGGCAAAGGTCAGGACCCCTGTCCACTGCGGCGCAAGGGTCAGGGCCGCGGCGCTGCCAAGCCAGATTGTGATCACCAGGAAGATGGGATTCCCGGCGGGAGAAAGCGCCGTGGGCGTCTGCGAAGGTGAAACCAAGGGCGGGTATCCTGCGCGGCGCAGGTTCGCCACCCTGGCAATATGGCCAGGGCCGCTGGGAACTCAAGCTGCCTGAGAAGGCCTCACTCGAAACCTTATGAAAACAACCGTGTTTGGCGTCGGACCCCTGACCGTGCCAATGAACCGCCGCCCTTCGACAGAGTTTGATTCCCTATGGCTATTCCCTTCATCGACCTTCAGGCCCAGCGCCTTCGCCTTGGCCAGCCCCTAGAGGACGCCATTCTGAAGGTTGTGCGGTCGGGTGCCTATATTATGGGCCCGGAGATCGCTGCCTTTGAAAAGGCCTTGGGGGCGTTTGGAGAGGCGCCGTTTGTCCTGTCCTGTGGGTCGGGAACTGAGGCCCTGCAACTGCCGCTCATGGCCTGGGGCATTGGCCCGGGCGATGCGGTGTTCTGCCCGTCCTTCACCTTTGCGGCGACGGCCGAGGTCATGCCTCTGGTCGGGGCCTCGCCAGTCTTTGTCGACATTCTGCCCGACACCTTCAATCTGGATCCGGTCAAGTTGGATGCCGCCATCGAGGCGGTGAAGGCAGAGGGCAAGCTGACGCCCAGGGCCGTGATTGCCGTCGACCTATTTGGCCAGCCTGCAGACTATCCCGCCCTAGCCGCGGTTGCCGCAAAGCATGGTCTGAAGCTGATCGCCGACTCCGCCCAGGGTTTCGGCTGCACCCTGAATGGCCATCACCCGCTGCACTGGGCCGATGTGGCCACCACCAGCTTTTTCCCGGCCAAGCCCTTGGGTTGCTATGGCGACGGCGGCGCGGTGCTGAGCAAGGACAGCGCCTTCCATGACCTGCTGGTCAGCCTGCGGGTCCATGGTCAGGCGGTGAAGGGCGACATCGAGGGCAGAACCTTCGACCACGATCCCAAATATCTGAACATGCGGGTCGGCATGAACAGTCGGATGGACACGATCCAGGCCGCTGTCCTGTTACAGAAGCTCAGCATTTTCGCCGACGAGATCGAGGCCCGTAACCGGGTGGCTGACCGCTATGCCGCGGGCCTGTCGGATGTGGTGACGACGCCATTGGTCATCGACGGCGGGGTCAGTGTCTGGGCTCAGTACACCATCGAGACCGGCGATCGCGAGGGTCTGATCGCCCACCTGAAGGAGGCTGGTGTCCCGACCGCCGTCTATTATCCGATCCCGATCCACAAGCAGGGGGTCTATAGCGGCTACCCCGCCCCAGGCGGTCTACCAGTGACGGAGGCTAAGTCAGCGACTGTGATGAGCCTGCCCATGCACCCCTATCTGACCGCCGATGATCAGGATCAGGTGATCAGCGCCATTCGCAGCTATGCGGGGCGCAATCTTTAACCCGATCTATCCGCCGTACTTGTCCATATCGGCGTCGGAAATTTCGTAATTGCCATAAACGTTCTGGACGTCGTCATCGTCTTCCAGGGCGTCGATCATCTTCATCATGGTGGCAACGGTGTCGCCCTCGACGGGCACAAGTGACTTGGGCCGCCAGATGATATGGGTAGACTTGGCGACGCCTAGGCTAGCTTCCAATGCCTGGGAGACTTCCGATAGGGCGTCGAAGGCGGTGTAGACCGTGTGGCCATCTTCGTCGGACTCAACATCCTCGGCTCCGGCCTCGATGGCGGCCTCCATGACGGAGTCTTCGGTGCCGACGGAAGCCGGATAGGTGATCTGGCCCAGCCGGTCGAACATGAAGGACACCGAACCGGTTTCCCCCAGATTGCCGCCGTTCTTGGCGAAGATGGAGCGGACATTGGCCGCCGCACGGTTTCGGTTATCGGTCAGGACTTCGACAATGACGCCGGTGCCGCCAGGGCCAAAGCCCTCATAGCGGATTTCGTCATAGGTCTCGCCATCGCCGCCGGTGGCCTTCTTGATGGCCCGGTCGATATTGTCCTTGGGCATGGACTCGGCCTTGGCATTGGCGACGGCCAGACGCAGGCGAGCGTTCATGTTGGGGTCAGGCATGCCCGACTTTGCGGCCACGGTGATTTCGCGCGACAGCTTGGAGAACAGCTTGGACCGGACCGCGTCGGCGCGGCCCTTGCGGTGCATGATATTCTTGAACTTTGAATGGCCGGCCATGGAATCTCGATCAGGCGTTTGTGGTGGACAGCGCTTTTAGCCTTCGGAGGCACGGAACACCAGACGTTGGCGAGGGTTAGGTGTTCCAGATCAAGGAAGCGCGCCCTGATCCGTGATCTGATCACCCGTCAAGCCGGGAGACCCCTATGCCCAAGATCGACATCGATGTTCTGAAAGACCCGCCCGATGAGCCTGTCGTGCACTGGCAGGAACGCCCGCCAGCGCCGGTGGCCCTCGGCGGAGCTGTGGCTGCGGCCTTCAGCCTAGGGGTCGCCTTGACCCTGGGAGTTCTGGCGGTTCTACGGGCGACCGATCGTCGCTAAGCCTCGATGCGGGTGATCTGTCCGTCTTCGAGACGAAACAAGGCGTCCTGGGGCACGGCCTGGGCCAAGGTTTCTTCCCGGCTCAGTCCGGCATAGACACCGCGCAGCACCCGGGTGGTGACGCCGTGGGAGACAGCGATGATCCGGCGTTCAGACTCCGGCGGCAGGCTCTCTAGCCAGTCACGGGTGCGGGCTGCTGTGGAGTCAAAGCTCTCGCCGTCCGGAGATCTGAAATCCCAGCCTGACGCGGTAAAGCTTGGTCCAGCCTCCTGTTCGACCTCGGCCCGCAGGCGGCCATCCCATTGGCCCACCGTGATTTCTATCAGCCGAGGGTCGGTCTCGATCTCCGCGACACTTAAGGTGTCAGCCACAATCCTTGCCGTGGCCTGGGCGCGACCCAGGGGACTGACGATGATGCGCCAGTCCTTGGGGTCTAGGATCAGGCCGGCCAAGCGTTTGCCCATGGCGTTGGCCTGAGCTACGCCCAAGTCGGTCAGGGGCGAATCCAGGTGTCCCTGGAACCGACCCTCAAGGTTGAAAGCCGTCTGCCCGTGTCTCAGCAGATAGATCACTTCTTGCGGCGCACCACGGGGTGGGAGCTGGAGAGGCCGCCATCCACCACAATGGCCTGACCGTTCACATAGGAGCTGTCATCCGAGGCCAGCCACAGGCCGGCGTGGGCGATTTCCGAAGGTACGCCATAGCGGGCCATGGGGTTCAGCTGGCCGATCCGGTCCTCATTGCCCCGGGCCCGGGCGCCGTCAAAGATCGGCTTGGTCATGCCGGTCTCGATCAGGCCGGGGCAGATGCAGTTGACCCGCACGCCGGTGCCGTAAAACTCATTGGCCGAGGTCTGGGCCAGGTTGATCACCCCGGCCTTTGACGCCGAATAGGGCGAACCGCCGGCGCCGGAGCGGATGCCCGCCACCGAGGCCGTGCAGATGATCGAGCCCTTGCCCTTGGGAACCATGATCTTGGTGGCGTGCTTGATGGCCAGGAAGGGGCCGATCAGATTGACCCGCAGAACTTCGGCCCAGAAGGCGGCGTCCTGGTCCTCAAACGGCGTCCAGCCGCCGGAAATACCGGCATTTGCCCAGACGGCGTCCAGCCCGCCATATTCTGTTACTGCAGCGGCCAGCAGGCTCTCCACAAAGGCCTCATCCCCGGCGTCGCCGACCATGGATTTTGCCACGCCGCCGGCGTCTCGAACCATCTGAGCGGTTTCATCCACGGTCTCGAATTTGTCGGCGATCATCAGGCTTGCGCCTTCGCTGGCGAAAAGCAGAGAGCTGGCCCGGCCAATGCCCGAGCCCGCGCCGGTGATCACAACGGTCTTGCCGGAGAGACGTCCCATATCCGATTTCCTTCTTGTCGCTAGATCAGTGTGTCTTGGTCGCTGCCGCCAGAATGGCGTCTAGGAAGATATCATAGAGGGCCGGCGGCATGTCATGACCCATGCCAGGAATAACCCTCAGTTCAGAGCCTAGAATCGCCTTGGCCGTGGCCTCGCCCCCGGCCAACTGGACCAGAGGGTCATCTGCGCCATGCAGGATAATGGCCGGGATATTCAGCTTGCCTAGCCGCTCAGTACGATCGCCGTCCCCGCGAATAGCGCCCATCTGCCGGGCCGCACCTGTGGGGTTGTAGGCCCGGGCATGTTCTGCTGCGGCCCGGGCGCGTAGGGCACCTTCCGGCCAGGGATGGTCGGGGCTGCTGATTGTCGTGGCACTTGCGACGGCATGGTCCAGATAGGCTTCGTAGTGCGTCGCTGGATCCGGTGGGACGGCCGTCAGGGTCGCCCCGGCGTCGGGCCGTGGGTCCAGGGTCCCGGCCGCTCCGGTGGCGGACATGATCGAGGTGAGGGACAGGACCCGGTCAGGGTGCTCGATGGCGGTCAGCTGGGCGATCATGCCGCCCATGGAGACCCCAACCACATGGGCGGTCTTGACCCCTATGGCGTCCAGCACGGCCATGCCGTCGGCGGCCATGTCCGACAGACTATAGGTTTCGCCCGGCTTGAACCAGGTGGACTCGCCGGTGTCGCGGTTATCGAATCGCACGGCCCGATAGCCCTTGGCCGTCAGCAGGGCGCAGAAGGCTTCAGGCCAGCGGGTCATCTGTGAGCCGAGGCCATTGATCAGTAATAGGGTCGGAGCGCCCGCCTCTCCGAAGGTCTCGTAATTGATCTCGACGGCACCGTTTTTAGCTATGGGCATGAAGTCCTCCTCCGGTTCCTAAGGAACCATGACCACCCGGCCCACGGCCGCGCGGCTTTCGATATAGGCGTGGGCGGCGGCGGCGTCAGACAGGGCGAAGACCTTGTCGATGACCACTTCCAACTCGCCCTTGGCGGCGTCTTCGATCAGTTGCTGGATATTGTCATGGACCCTATCCGTGCCGATTTCAGCGCCGAGGAACACTCCCGACAGAGTGCGGTTGCCGCCCATCATTGAGCCCACATCTACCACCATGGGCTCGCGCCCGGCCGCACCGACCATGGAGACCCGGCCGCGATAGGCCAGGCTGTTGATCGAGCCCTGCAGGGTGGGGCCGCCGACGGAGTCGACGATCACATTGGCGCCCTTGTTATCGGTCAGGCGCATGACCTCTTTGACCACGTCTTTTTCGGCGTAATTGATGCCGTGATCCAGCCCCAGGGGCTTGAGGCGCTCCAGCCGGGCGTCGGATGAGGCGGTGGCGAGGATCATCCCGGCCCCAGCTCGCTTGGCCAGCTGGATGGCCGCAACGCCGACGCCGCTGGCGCCGGCTTGAATTAGGACGGTCTCGCCCTTTTGCAGGCGGCCAAATTCGAACAGGCAGTCATGGGCCGTGCCGAAGGTCACCGGAATGGCCGCAGCCTTCTTCAGGTCATAGCCTTCGGGAACGACCCAGCAATTGCGGGCTGGTACGGCGCGCAGGGAGGCGTGGCTGCCGATGGAGTTGAGGGTTGCGACCTTCTGGCCCACATGTAGATGGTGGACCTCGGTCCCCACCTCGATGATTTCGCCCGCCGCCTGATAGCCGACAATGTGGGGTCGGGTGGCCAGCTGGCCTCGCCAGCGGCTTAAGGTATCGCCACCTTCAATGGCAATGGCCTCGACCCTGATGATGACGCCCTTAGGGTGAAGCTGGGGGTCGGGAACCTCTTCGTATTTCAGAACTTCGGGACCACCGTTCTCGTAATAGACCGCTGCCTTCATTGCGCCCTCCCAGGATCACATATTGGCTTAAACATTTGTTTGGATCACGACTTGTCATGGCCTTGGTTCGGGGGCAAGTGCGCGTCTGACATCCCGATGGCTCAGGAAGGGTCAAAGTCATGAAGCTCGCCAAGCCAAGGGTCGATATCGGCCTGGCCACTAATGACATCGAACCCATGCTGGCCTTCTGGCAAGGGGAGGCGGGGATTCCCTTTGATCACCTGCTGAAGGTCCGTCGGGGTCACAACCAGCACCGCCACGATGCCTTGGGTTCGGTGTTAAAAATCAATCACCAGGAAACCCCCATTGTCGATGCCCCGCCCGGTGGCTACCGGGAGCTGGTCGTCGCCCGGGAGGGTCTGGCTGCGCCCAGGACCCTGCAGGATCCGGAAGGCAACCGGGTGACCCTGGTCCCGCCCGGCCACGATGGCGTCACCCAGATCGGCATCTGCATGGCCGTGCGCAGCCTTGCTGCCCACCGGACGTTTTATACCGAGGCCTTGGGCCTGACCGAAGAACCCCGTTCGACGGGCGCGGCCTTTCGTGCAGGTGAAACCCTGCTCTTGCTGGACGAGAGCCCCGATGCGCCATCAGATGCCGGCATGACCGGCCGGGGCTGGCGCTATATTACCTTCCAGGTTTTCAAGGTCGATGAGGACCATGCCAGGGTCCTGGCCGCTGGCGGCCGCGAGGCCATGGCCCCAACCACCTTGGGCACAACCGCGCGGATTTCCATGGTCCGCGACCCGGACGGCAACTGGATCGAACTTTCCCAGCGCGCCTCCCTTGTCGGCGCGATATAGGCCTGTATTCGCGACTATTTTTTGATCCAGGATTGATTTTCCAGTGAGGTTTTCATGAGCGCGCCGGTGGCCGCCTTGAGCGATTTTGACTCAAGCCTGATCCTGTCTCCTGCCGGATCCCGGCAATGGTCCAGCCAGATCGACAAGCGCTACTGGAACGCCATCGGTCCCTGGGGCGGATGGACTGTGGCCCTGCTGTTGAAGGCGGTGCTGGCAGAGCCCGATCATGCCGGAACCCCCGTCGCCATGACGGTGAACCTGATGGGGGGCTTGAGCGAAGACCCTCTGACCCTGACCACCCGTGCCGCGCGGCAGGGCCGGTCCATGGAATTCTGGACCTCCGAACTCATCCAGGATGGGGCCTCTGCGGCTATGGCCATGGTGACCCTGGGCCAGAGACGGGAGACCTTGGCCACCCACGAAATCTCCGCGCCGGAAGCACCGCCGCCAGAGAGCCTGCCTGAGCCCCCACGTCGGGCTGGGCTGTCCTTCGGGGCCATGTTCGAGAGTCGATATGTGACGACTCAGGTGCCTCTCCAGCCGGACGTATCTACCGAGACCTTGTCTTGGATCCGTGACGCCCAGGCCCGGCCCCTGGACTATCCCCTGTTGGCGGCCCTGGCCGATGTCTTCGTGCCGCGGATATTCTACCGGATCACCGAGCGCCGTCCGGTCTCCACCGTGTCCATGACCATCTACTTCCACGCGACCCCAGAAGAACTGGCGGACATTGGCGGAGACTTCATCCTGGCCCAGGCGTCGGCCCGACGCTTCGAGAGCGGATTCTTCGATCAGGCCGCCACCCTCTGGAGCCGCGACGGTAAACTGCTGGCCACAACCGAACAGCTCTGCTGGTTCAAATAGTCCCGGTGGGCTTAGTCCTCACGGCCATCACTACCGCGGCCACGGCCATACCAGCCAGGATAAGACCGCCGAACCCGAAGGCTATTCTACAGCCCACGCCCTGAACCTTTTGGCGACCGCTCAATACGGCGGCCGACAGGGGCGCGCTGGTTCCAGCATTGCAGGTTCGCCCCCCAGGGCCCAGGGCGATCCAGGCCGGTCCTGCGGTCATGGTGACCAGACAGGCGACCATGGCCCAGGCCCGCAATCGCGGCCGGCCGCTGGCCCCCAGCAGAACGGCGACGCCTGCTGAAACAATGGCTAGGCATAGGGCGTCCATGATGAGCGGCGGAACGTTAAGCCCCTGCGGACGCAGATGGGTCATGACAGCCAGTCCGGCCCCAAGCACGATGAGCATGACGCCATTGCGAGGGTTGTCGGCCATGCGCCTTAAGTCCGGGTGGCGAATTCGGCGTCGCCAGTGACGGCGACCACCTGATCGTCAAAAGAGGCGTGGGCCGAGGTGTAAAGGTGGGAGTAGAGCCCGCCGGTCTTCATCAGCACATCGTGGCTGCCCTGTTCTAGAATACGGCCCTGCTGCAGGACGACAATACGGTCGGCGTCGCGAATGGTGGCCAGTCGGTGGGCGATGACCATGCAGGTGCGTCCGGCGAAAAGCACCTTGAGCGCCCTCTGAATCGCCATTTCTGTAAAGCTATCGATGTTGGCGGTGGCCTCGTCGAGGATCAGGATTTGAGGGTCAGCCACCAGGGCCCGGGCGAAGGAAATCAATTGCCGCTGGCCCATAGAGATATTGCGGCCGCGCTGCCCCAGGGGCGTGTCATAACCTTCTGGCAGGCGCATGATGAAATCATGGGCGCTGACCGCCTTGGCTGCCTCGATGATCCGCTCGCGACTGGCGTCGGTGTTGTAGCGGATGTTCTGTTCGATGGTGCCAGTGAAGAGGAAGGGCTCTTGCAGGACCATGCCGATGGTCTTGCCCAGGCTGTCTAGGCTGATGTCGCGCACATCATGGCCGCCCACCAGAATTTGGCCATGATCCACCTCATAGAAGCGGTGGGTTAGGGCGATGATCGAGGTCTTGCCCGATCCGGTGGGGCCCACCAGGGCGACAACCTCCTTGGGCCGGACGATGAGGTTGATGTCGTGCAGGATCGGCCTAGCCGGGTCATAGCCGAAGGTCACATTACGGAACTCCACCGTGGCAGGGGCGTCCTTCAGGTCGACGGCGTCTGGCTTATCGGCAATGGTCACCGGCACGTCGATCACCTCGAAAATCCGATGCCCTGCGGCCATGGCCCTCTGCATGATGGTGTATTGCATGCTCAGCAGGCGGACCGGCTCAAAGAACCTTTGCACATAGAGAATGAAGGTGACCATGACCCCCACATCCATGCGACCGCCGAGGACTTCCTGCCCGCCGACCACCACGACTACGGCTATGGCCAGACCTGTGAGAATGTCCACGGTAGGGACCATGACCTGGGTCATCCAGGAGGCCGCATTCTGGGCGCGGAAATTTTCCTGAGCCTTGACCTGATAGAGGTCGAAATTCATCGCCTCCCGCCGGGTTTCCTGAACGGTACGGATACCGTTGATGTTCTCAGCCAGGGCAGAATTGGTGGAGGACGAGGCGTCCCGTGCATGACGGAAACTTCGCTTAGAATAGGGCAGCCAGACGGCCCGTACAGCCACCAGAGCCGGTAGGACCGTCAGGGTCAGAAGGCCAAGCTTGAGGTCTGTGGACAGCAGAACCAGGGTGATGCCCAGCAAGGTCACCATATCGCCCACGGCACCATTCATGGTGTCGAGGAATTCCTGCAGGGCGTTCACATCCCCCTGAAGCCGCGCCATGATCCGACCTACATGGGTCTTGTCCATGAAGCTCAAGGAAACATCCTGGAAGTGCGAGAACATGGCCCGCCGGATGTCGAAAATAACCTGCTGGGCAAGCCGCGAAGACAGAAATTCGCCGATGAAAAAGAACAGGGCATAGGCACCCGCCGTCAGGCCGAACCCGACTAGAATTTTGTCAAGAGAACCCACCTGGCCGCTCACCGCATGCTTGACCGCCTCGCCCGTCAGCTTGGGAATGAGGATGCCGCAACCTGCCGAAATCAGCACGGCTGCCTGTGCGGCAAGGAGGGTCTTCCGGTGAGGTTTCAGATAGCCAAGGAACCTCTGGGCGATGGCCACATCGAAGGTGCCAAAGATGTCGTCGCCTTCTGAGCTGCCCAGGGAGGCGCGGGGTGTGGAGCGTTTCTGAGCTTGCGTCATACGAGAACTCCCACTGGAGCGTCATCGTCCAGGGTGGCTGTGGCGTCAGACCGTGACTGAAGCTCATAGAGCTCAGCATAGATCCCGCCCCTGGCCAGCAGGGTCGTATGATCTCCCCGCTCGATAATGCGGCCTTCGTCCAGGATGATGATCTCATCGGCGTGCATCAGAGACGACAGGCGGTGGGCGATGATCAGGGTGGCCTTGGTTGCTGTGGCCTTAGCCAGGGCGTCGCGGACCCGCCGCTCAGTGACGGCATCAATGGCAGCGGTAGAGTCATCAAAGATCATGACGCCTGGACCCGGCACCACCCCCCGGGCAATGCTCATCCTCTGGCGCTGACCGCCGGAGAGGGCTACGCCCCGCTCGCCGATCCGGGTTTCATAGGTCTCGGGCAGGCCAGCTATGTGGTCGTGAATATGGGCGACCTTGGCGGCTTCTATGATCCGCTCTTCCTCGGCCCAGGGATCGGCATAGGCGACATTGTGACCGATGGAGCTATCGAACAGGAAGGCCTCCTGCTGCACCAGACCCACGAATTCGCGAAGGGAGGCCAGGGTCACATTGCGGATGTCGACGCCATCCAGGGTGATCCGTCCGCCAGTCACGTCATAGAAACGGGGAACCAGATTGGCTAGGGTCGACTTGCCAGAGCCGGGCGGTCCGACAATGCCCAAGGTCTTGCCTGGCCGGACCTCAAAACAGATGTCGGACAGAACGGCCTTGCCCCCCGGGGCGTAGGCGAAATCGACATGTTCGAAGGCCAGGACGCCTTGGGTAGGTTTTAGTGGCTGGGCGTTGGGCGCATCGGTGATTTCTGGAACCAAGTCGAGGATTTCGAACACCCTGGCTCCTGACGAGGTGGCGCGGGCTGCCGCATTGAAGATCATGGCGATCTGCCGGACGGGCCCCTGCAGCAGGGACATATAGCCAAGATAGGAGGTCAGGGTCCCGACGGTCATGGTCCCGGCCGCTACCTTATGGCCGCCATACCAGATGATCCCAGCCATAGAGGCGTTGAAGCTGACCTGCATGACTGCCACGGCCCGCAGGCGCAGGGTGATGCGGTGGAAAGAGTAGGTCAGGGCGTCGATGGAGGCCTGGTCGAACTTCAGCAACTCAAAGGTCTTACCAGCAAAGGCGCGGACCACGCGAATACCCTGCAGGTTTTCTTCCATGGTCAAGGTCAGGACCGCCATAAGTTCCTGGAACTTTAGCCAGGTGACCCGCAGCAAGAAGCCCATTCGGCCTAGGGTGCCAGCAGCTATGGGCACGAAGGCCAAGCCAATCATGCCCATGACCCAATCTGTCCTCAGCATTTGCCAGCCTGCAAACACCAGCAAAAGGACCAGGGATAGGACCATCATCAGCCCTCCCTGCACGAACATCCGCGCACCTTCGAGGTCCAGCATGCCTCGGGTAATCAGATCACCGGAGTGAATGCGATCGTGAAACCCGAAGGGCAGTCTCTGCAATTGCCTGAAAAATTCCAGGCGCAGGTCATAGCCGACCTTCTGGCTGACATATTCGCCGAAATAGCCCGACAGCATGGTCATCAAGCCACGGATCAGGGTTGCAGCGATAATCAGGCCGGCACTGACCCAGAGGGCCTTGCGGGCGGCGTCCGGCGCAGCCCCGGCATTGAGCAGCAGGTGATGGGCCTGATCCACCGCGCGCCCGAACAGGCGCGGCAGAGCCAAACTCGCCAGGGATGAGCCGACGGTACAGAGGATGGCGAACGCCAATAAACCCGGATAGCGCAAGGCTCGCCCAATGATCCTTTGCAGGACCCTTGGCATGGCCTTGGCGTCAACCTTGGACTCCGTGGAAAATTCCATGGACCCAGATGACGCCGCACCCCGTCCGGAGGGGTGGGAATGACTCATGAATTAATCCACCAAACTGAATGCCGCCAAGTTTGGCGCCGTCCTGCCCTGGGCGCTAGCGCAGAGTTGACGCCTGTGGCGATTGCGGGTGCATCCTTTCGTTTGTCTGCAACCTCGGTATGACTGTCCTCAAACTTGTTGGAGCTCCCCGTGCTGAAATATCTACTGACCTATCTGGGCACAGGCCTTGGCTTTGCGGCCATCGACCTGGTTTGGCTGACCCATTCCAGCGGGCTCTATCGCCCCATCCTCAATCCGATCATGGCCGACCAGCTCAACTTCACGGCGGCCATCGCCTTTTACGTGGTCTATATTCTGGGCCTCGTGGTTATGGCGGTGGTCCCTGCTGGACGGGCCGGGTCCTGGAAGATGGCGGCGAGCAAGGGTGCCATGCTCGGAGCTTTTGCCTACGCCACCTATGACCTAACCAATCAGGCGACGCTTAAGGTCTGGGCCACCCACATCACTTTGGCCGATATCAGTTGGGGCACCTTCGTCACAGCTGCGGGCTGCACCCTGGGATATTTTGCTTGGCGGTTGTCTGCGAAACGGTTCGGCTGACGCCTAACACCGCCGACGGGGCAACTGCCCCGTTGTCGTTCCGCTTCGCCCCTGTCATGGTGAGGTTTGGAGAGGCGAGGGCCTTTGCCGCAGAGCATATTGCGCTCTGCGCTGACCCTTGGAAGACTCCTCTTCAGATTTGAAAATCAAACGCTGCACAGCATGAGGCAGCGTCGGGAGGAATTTAAAATGGGCGATTTGAACACCAGTCTGAGTCTGCTTGACGAGCTGGAAGCCGCGAGCATGGTCGGCATGACCGGCGCGGTCTGGGCCAGGGTCCAGGGCGAAAAGATCGCCGTCTATGATCCAGACGGAACCGCCCACAGCTTTGCCAAGGTCAATGCCAATGCCAACCGGCTGGTCCGCCTGTTCCGCAGTCGCGGGATCAAGGCTGGCGACTCCATCGCCGTGGTCTGCTCCAACCGGGTTGAGTTCATTGAGGCCCTGCAGGCTTCGCGCCGGGCGGGCCTGCGCTTCACCCCCGTCAACTGGCACCTGACCACTGACGAAATCACCTACATTATCCAGGACTGCGAGGCCAAGATTGTGGTCGGCGAGGCCCGGGTGGCGACGGTGGGTACTGCGACGGCCGCCTGTCCAGATGTCCAAATCAAGCTAGCGGTCGGTGGGCTGATCGACGGCTTTGAGAGCTATAACGACGCCATAGCCGGCCAGGACGGGTCTGATATCGACGATCCGACGCTCGGCAATCAGATGATGTACACCTCGGGCACTACGGGCCGCCCGAAAGGGGTCTTCCGTCCGGTCCCCGCCATCACCCCCCAGGCCATGTACGCCCTGCGCGGCTATGACCATCAGACCTCGGTCCAGATGTGCGCCGGCCCGGCCTATCACGCCGCGCCTCTAGCCTTCGACATCAGTGCCGCCCTGGGCGCTGGCGTGCCCCTTATCTTCATCGACAAGTGGGATTCTGAATTGGTCCTGCGCACCATCGCCGAAAAGCGGGTCACCCACTTCCACCTGGTTCCGATCATGTTCCAGCGTCTTCTGGCCCTGCCCGCCGAGGTGAAGGCCAAGCACCCTGTCGACCATGTCACCTATATCGTCCACGGTGCCGCGCCCTGCCCCCCTGAGGTCAAGCACGCCATGATCGAGTGGTTTGGCCCCAAGCTCAGCGAGTACTATGCAGGCTCAGAGGGCGGCGCGGGCTTTACCATCGACTCCCACGAGTGGCTGAAAAAGCCCGGCAGCGTCGGCAAGCGCCCGCAATTGCTGCAGGTCCGCATCCTTGATGAAAGTGGCAATGACCTGCCCAATGGCCAGGCCGGTGGTATTTATCACCAACTGCCCCCGGGCGGCGGCTTCACCTATTACAAGGACGAGGCCAAGACCAATGCCAGCCGGGTCGACGGCTTCTTCACCATGGGCGATGTCGGCTATTTCGATGAGGACGACTACCTCTTCCTCACCGGCCGCAATGCCGAGACGATCATTTCCGGCGGGGTGAATATCTATCCCCAGGAAGTCGACAATGAACTGATCAAGCATGACGCCGTGGCCGACAGCGCCACGGTGGGCATTCCCCACGATGAGTGGGGCGAGCAGGTCAAGGCGGTCATTCTCTTAAAGCCCGGCTATGAGCCCTCAGATCAGCTGGCCCAGGAAATCCTCGACTTCGGTCGCCGCAGCCTGCCCTCCTTCAAGGTACCCCGCAGCCTCGACTTCGTCACCGACCTGCCCCGTTCTGAGGCAGGTAAGATCCAGCGCAACAAGGTTCGTGCTCCCTATTGGGAAGGTCGCACCCGCCAGATTTAATCTGCGCGGAATTTGGCTTGTCATATCCCTGCGATCTTGCGCCGATAAACTGAAGAGGGCAGGGGTGATCTCATGATCGACAGACGAAGCTTATTGACCGCAGGGCTCGCAGGCGCAGGCCTTTTTCCGGCCATTGCGCGGGCCAGGGCGATCGACGCTGACGTGCGCACAGGCACGATCAAAGACGTCGCCCATGTGGTCGTCTTCATGCAGGAGAACCGCAGCTTCGATCACTATTTCGGAGCCATGGCCGGGGTGCGGGGCTTTGGCGACCGCTTCCCCATTCCGGTTCCTGATGTGGGTGAGCGCAAGTCGGCCTCGGTCTGGGTGCAGGCCAATAGCCCAAAGGCTAAGGGCCCAGCCCTGATCGCTCCCTTCGCCCTCAATACCCGTCAGACCTTTGCCCACATGCGGGTTGAGGGCACGCCCCACCTTTGGCCCAACGCCCAGGACGCCTGGAACGAAGGCCGGATGGACCGCTGGCCAGCCTTCAAGACCGAACACTCCATGGGCCATTACGATCAGGGGGATATCCCCTTCCAGTACGCCCTGGCCGATGCCTTCACGGTCTGTGACGCCTATCACTGCTCGATCCAGGCCGGGACCAATCCCAACCGGATTTTCCTTTGGACTGGCGGGACCAATCCCTCGGGCGAGTTGGGCGGGCCGGTCATGGCCAATACCCACGACCGACTCCCCAAGGAAGGCGGTTCCCCCGACAGCTATCGCTGGACCACCTATGTAGAGCGGCTGCAGGCCGCAGGGGTTACCTGGCGCAACTACCAGGACATGGCCGACAACTTCACCGACAATCCCTTGGCCGGGTTCCAAAGCTTCCGCGATGCCCATGCCGGTGCTCCCGGCTCCAACCCCGACCTTGCCGCCCGGGGTATGACCACCCACAAGCTTGATCAGTTGAAGGCCGACGTTCTGGCAGGTGACCTGCCTCAGATCTCCTTCGTGATCGCCCCCGCTGCCGCGTCAGAGCATCCCGGCCCCTCCAGCCCCGCGCAAGGGGCGGACTATACGGCCCAGGTGATCGACGCCCTGACCGCCGATCCCAAGGTCTGGGCCAAGACGGTTCTGCTGGTCATGTTCGATGAGAATGACGGCTTCTTCGACCATATGCCGCCGCCGTCCCCTCCCTCCCTCGGGGCAGACGGTGTCCTGCTGGGTGGATCCACCGTCGACCTGACCGGCGAGCATCATAGCGTCCGCAGTCGGCCCGAAGTGGGTGCTGAGCGGGCCGATCTCATGGGCCGACCCTATGGCCTGGGCCCGAGGGTGCCCATGTATGTGATCTCCCCCTGGTCCCGGGGCGGCTATGTGAATTCCCAGGTCTTCGACCACACCTCGGTGATCCGTTTCTTGGAAGCTAGGTTTGGCGTTGCAGAGCCCAACATCACCCCCTGGCGGCGTGAGGTGTGCGGCGACCTGACTTCGGCCTTCAACTTCGCGGCCCCTAATCGAGCGGGTCAGACGCCGAAACTACCCTCCACGGTGGAGGCGGCCGCCAAGGCCAAGGCCCTTGCCAAAACCACCCGCCCGCCGACCCCGCTTACCATCACCGCGCCGGTCCAGGCCCACGGAACCAAACCCTCCCGCGCCCTTCCCTACGAACTGGCCGCTGATCTGCAGCAGGCTGCAGAGGGCCTGCGCCTGACCTTCACCAATACCGGCAATGCGGCGGCAGTCTTCCAGGTCTATGACAAGCGCAATCTGACGGCGGTCCCTCGTCGCTATACGGTCTCGGCGGGCAAGTCCCTCACCGGCGACTGGGCCTTGACTGATTCAAGTTATGACCTCTGGGTGCTTGGCCCCAATGGCTTCCACCGCCGGTTCGAAGGCGGCGCAAAGTCCGGCCTTGCCCTCGTCACGACCTATGATTCAGCGGCGGGCAAGCTGACCCTAACGGTCAGCAATCCGACGACGGAGATCCTGTCCCTGGTGACCGCCTCGCCCAATTATGGCGCAGCGGTGAAGCCCTGGCGCGCAAGCCTGGCGCCTGGCGAAACCAAGTCGCAGACCTGGACCCTCTCGCGCCTGGGCGGCTGGTACGACCTCGCCCTCATCAGCCCCGAACGCCCCGACTGGCGCCGCCGCCTCGCCGGCCGCCTCGAAACCGGCCGCGACAGCATCAGCGACCCTGCGCTAGGGGGCGCAGCGGTGCTGGCGGTTTAGGGGGTCTCAAAGACTTATTTTGACTGAGGCGGGATTCAAGACCAACCTGATCTAGTCAAGAAAAAGACTAAGATCGGGGCAGATATGACTTCAGGTTCCAAGGGCGCTTGCCTTGTGGTCGGGGTGGGCGAAGGGGTTGGCGGGGCCATAGCCAAGGCCTTCGCCGCCGAGGGCTACGTCGTCTGCATGACAAGGCGCGCCCGCAATCTTGATCAGCTGGACAGCCTGGCCGATGAGATTCGCGCCGCCGGCGGCACCGCCCACGCCTTTGGGGTCGACGCCCGGGAGGAAGGCGAGGTCATCGCCCTCTTCGACAGGATTGAAGCCGAAGTCGGCCCCCTTGAGGTGGTGGTCTTCAACATCGGGGCCAATGTCCGGTTCGGCATTGTCGAGACCACCTCGCGGGTCTTCACCAAGGTCTGGGAAATGGCCTGTTTCGCCGGCTTCCTGGCCGGGCGGGAGGCGGCCCGGGTCATGGCTCCCAGGGGTAGGGGCTCCATCCTCTTCACTGGCGCGACGGCCTCTATCCGCGGGCGTGACGGCTTTGCAGCCTTCGCCGCCGCCAAGGCGGGCTTGCGCGCTGTGGCCCAGAGCATGTCCCGGGAGCTGGGTCCCAAGGGCATTCACGTGGCCCATGTGGTGGTGGACGGTGCCATTGACGGCAACTTCACCCGGGCCAATCGCACCGATGTAGAAGGCCTGCTAGAGGCAGACGCCATTCTGAAACCCGAGGAAATCGCCGCCAACTATGTATGGCTGCACAATCAACAACGCTCGGCCTGGACCCATGAGTTGGATCTGCGGCCCTGGTCAGAGACCTGGTGAGGAGACACCCCATGACGCGCAACATCGACTTCATCTTCGATTTTGGCAGCCCCAATGGCTATCTGTCCTGGAAGGTCTTGCCAGAGATCGCCGCGCGCACAGGCGCCAAGATCAATCTGATCCCCTGTCTGCTGGGGGGGATTTTCAAGATCACCGGCAATCAGGCGCCCAACCTCGCCTTCGGCAATATCAAGGGCAAGCTGGCCTATGAGAGCCTGGAGACCCGGCGGTTTGTGGAAAAGCACGGCCTGACCAAGTTCGCCTTCAATCCCCACTTCCCGGTCAATACCCTGCTGATCATGCGCGGCCTGATCGCCGCCCAAAGGCAGGGGGTGGGCGAGGCCTATCTTGAGGCTGTGCTGAAGGCCATGTGGGAAGACGGCCAGAAGATGGACGATCCCGAAGTCGCCGCCGCCGTCCTGACCGCCGCCGGCCTCGACGCCAAGGCCATACTCGAAGGCACCCAGGACCCTGAGGTGAAGGCCGAGCTAGTCGCCAATACCGATGCGGCTGCGGCCCGGGGAACCTTCGGGATTCCGACCTTTTTTGTGGGCGATGAAATCTTCTTCGGCAAGGAACGCTTAGGACAGGTGGAGGAAGAGGTTCTGAAGGGCTAGGCTGACGGGGACACGACAGATTGAGAGTCCCCCATGCTTCGCCCGGCTGCTTTCTCCCTCGCCCTCTTGATGGCCAGCGCGGCTAACGCCGCCACCGATCCGGCCCGGCTGTCTGCCACGGTCAAGGTCCTTGCGTCTGATGACTTCGAGGGCCGGGCCCCGGGATCGGCGGGGGAGGCGAAAACCCTCGCCTATCTGGTGGCCCAGTTCAAAGCATTGGGTTTGGAACCCGCCGGGCCCCAGGGTAGCTACCTGCAGGACGTGCCCCTGCTAAAGACCCAGGTGGACCCCAAGGGCACCTTCAGCCTGACTTCTGGTGATGGGAAATCGCCCCTGGTCCTGGGCCAAGACATTGCCGGTATCTCCCTCCTACCCGTCGATCGGGTGAGCATCGAAAACGCTCCCCTGGTGTTTGTGGGCTATGGGGTCACGGCACCCGAGCGGGGCTGGGATGACTTCAAGGGCGTGGACCTCAAGGGCAAGGTCGCCGTCATCCTGATCAATGACCCAGACTTCGAAGCCGCCCCCGGCGAGGCCGTGGCGGGCAAGTTCGGCGGTCAGGCCGAGGCCTATTACGGCCGCTGGACCTACAAGTATGACGAGGCCATCCGCCGGGGGGCGGTGGCGGCTTTGATCATCCACGAGACTCCCGGCGCCGGCTATGGCTGGTCAACGGTGATGGCGGCGGGGGGCGAGGGCTTTGACATTGTCCGAGCCGATCCCGACAAGGCCCGGCTGAAGTTCCAGGCCTGGATCTCCGGCGACGCCGCCCGACGCCTGCTGGCCAAGGACGGCTTAGATTTCGGGACCCTGAAGGCCAGGGCCCGGCGGGCAGACTTCCAGCCTGTGACCCTGTCGAGCACCTTCAGCGCTGACTTTGGCGTCGCCCACAGCCAGGTGGTCAGCCACAATGTCATCGGCAAGCTGACCGGGGCCAAGCGCCCGGCAGAGTCAGTCATGTTCGCCGCCCACTGGGACGCCTATGGCATTGGCGCGCCAGATGCTGCCGGCAAAACCATCCGGGCGGGCGCCGCTGATGACGCCATCGGTGTGGCGGGGGTCTTGGAACTCGCCAGGGCCTTCAAGGCCGCGCCCCGCACCGACCGTAGCCTCTATTTCGCCGCCTGGACCGCCGAAGAGCGCGGCCTGCTGGGATCAGAATTCTACGGGGTCAATCCCACCGCCGATCTCACCAAGATGGCCGCCAACCTGACCATGGACGTCCTGCAGACGGCGGGCCCGTCCAAAGACGTGGTGCTTGTGGGCTATGGCCAGAGCCAGCTGGACGATGAGCTGATCACAGCGGCCAAGGCCAAGGGCCGCACGGTCACCCCCGACGCCCATCCGGAAAAGGGCTTGGCCTTCCGCGCCGACCATTTCTCCCTGGCGAAAAAGGGCGTGCCCGCCCTGCTGATGATGGGTCTGGGCGGTGGTCCGGACCTGGTCACAGGCGGTCGCGCCGCCGGGGACAAGTGGGTCAATGACTATACCGCCAACTGCTATCACAAGGCCTGCGACGCCTGGAGCCCCGACTGGGACCTGCGCGGCGCGGCGGCCGATGTCGACCTGCTCTATGTGGTCGGCCGCAAGATCGCGACCTCCAAGGCCTGGCCGGAATGGAAGCCGGGCAATGAGTTCAAGGCAGCGCGGGATGTGTCGGCGGCAGCGCGGCGGTAGGACGCATCCGCCCTCGCCACAAGAATACAGGTCAAGGAAACACACCGCCCCATTGCGCCCGGCACCGTGCGGGGCCACATATTCGCGAGCCGCGCTGTCGCGGCATATGCTTTGGGGAGCCATAGCCTTGTCTAAACTTCGTCAGCGCCTCGCGCGCGTCGCCATGATCGCCTTGATTCCGGCCCTGCTGGCTGGTTGTGGCATCAATAATATTCCCACCAAGGAAGAGCGCGCTAAGGCCCAGTGGGCCGAGGTGCAGAACCAGTATCAGCGTCGCAGCGACCTGATCCCGAACCTGGTGGAGACCGTCAAGGGCTATGCCGCTCAGGAAAAGGGCGTGCTGGTTGAAGTGACAGAGGCCCGCGCCTCGGCCACTCAGGTCAAGGTCGACGCTTCGACCCTCACCGATCCGGCCAAGTTCGCTCAGTACTCGCAGGCCCAGGACAAGCTGTCGGGCGTACTGGGTCGCCTGATGATGATCCAGGAGAGCTATCCGAACTTGAAGTCCAACGAGAACTTCATGGCCCTGCAGTCGCAGCTTGAGGGGACCGAGAACCGGATCACCATTTCCCGTCGCGATTATAACGAAGCGGTCCGTGACTATAACCTCGAGTTCAAGCTGTTCCCGAACTCGCTTTGGGCTATGGCGCACCAGGGGTCCAAGCCCATGGAAATGTTCTCGGCTTCGGCCCAGGCTCAGTCGGCGCCGAGCGTTAGCTTTGCCCCGACCGCACCGGCTGTGGCACCCGGCTCCGCGCCGCCCAAATGAAAACCTTAAAGGGACCGCGCGGCCTAATCGCCGTCGCGGTCCTCGCCGTCGTCACCTTGGTGTTCAACGGGGTGGCCCTGGCCGCCCCGACCTTCCCGCCCCTGACCGGGCGGGTGGTGGACACTGCACACCTCTTGTCCGCCCAGGCGCAACAGGACCTCACGGGCAAGCTGGCAGACCTTGAGGCCAAGACCGGCCATCAGATGGTCGTCGCCACCATTCCCGATCTGCAAGGCTATGCCATTGAGGATTATGGCTATCAGCTGGGTCGGGCATGGGGGATTGGCGACAAGACCCGCAATGACGGCGTGGTCCTGCTGATCGCCCCCAATGACCGCAAGGTGCGGATCGAGGTGGGCTATGGTCTGGAGCCGGTCCTGACCGACGCCCTGACCTCCAACATTATTCAGGCTAAGATCCTGCCAGATTTCCGGGCAGGGAATATCGAACAAGGTGTCGTCGCCGGTGCCCAGGCGGTCATTGACCAGCTGGCCCTGCCCGAGGATGAAGCTAAGGCTGTTGTCGCCAAGGTGGCCGAGGTCCCAGTCTCCCATTCCAGCAAGGGTCATATCCCGTCCTTCCTGGTCCTACTCATCGCGTTTTGGGTCATCAGCAGCGTTTTGCGTGGCGGTGGTCGTCGTGGCGGCAGCGGTCTCTGGTGGCTGCCCCTGCTCCTGCTTAACAGCGGAGGCCGCGGCGGCGATGGCGGTTGGGGCGATGGCGGAGGTGGTGGCGGATTCTCCGGTGGCGGGGGATCTTTCGGCGGCGGTGGATCTTCGGGGAGTTGGTGACGTGCTGACAGATCAGGATCTCAAACGCATTGAAGCGGCTGTGGCGTCGGCGGAAGATCCGACCCGGGGGGAAATCTTCTGCGTCGTGGCCAATGAATGCTCAGACTATCGTGAAGTGCCCATTGCCTGGGCGGCCCTTGCGGCACTGGCAGCGCCGGCCATCCTCTTAGCAGGGGGTATTCATGTGACGGTGCCGGACCTGTTTAATCAGGGCTGGAGTTCGGCCCAGGTGGGCGAGGTGACCCAGACCGCCGCCCGCATGGCGGTGGCCGGCGCCATCATGCTGCAGGCCGTACTGTTCGTGGTGGTGGCCGTTCTGGCCTCTATCCCACCCCTACGCCGCGTTCTGACCCCCAAGAGCCTGAAGCGCGAGCGCGTGCGCCGGCGGGCCCAGGAACAGTTCTTCGCCAAGGGTCTGCACGTCACCCGGGAGCGGACGGGCATTCTTATCTTTGTCTCAACCAAGGAGCGCTTGGCCGAGCTGATTGCAGATGAAGGCATTGCCGCCAAGGTGGACCCCAAGGTCTGGGAGGCCGCCATGGCCAGGCTAATCAGTGGTATCAAGGCCAATAGGCCTGCCGAAGGATTTGAGCAGGCCATTGCCATGTGCGGAGAAATCCTCACCGAACACTTCCCGGCCATCCCGGGCGATAATCCAAATGAGTTGCCAGATTCGGTGGTGATCATCCCCTAAGCTTGCTGGTCTTGAGGCGCGTTTGGGGTTAGGAATCTCGACATTCTAGACGGGGAGAGGGGCGCATTATGACCTACAGCCTAAATGTAGACGGCAAGGTTCGGCAGGCCGATGTGGAGCCAGGGACACCCCTGCTCTGGGCCCTGCGGGATAGCCTGGGGATTTTAGGCCCCAAGTTCGGCTGCGGGATCGGCTCTTGCGGTGCGTGCACCGTGCACATTGACGGCGTCCCGGTCAGGTCTTGCGCGACCCCGGTGGAAAAGGTTGGTGCCGGTAAGGTCACGACCATTGAAGCCATCGGCGATACCGCCATCGGCAAGAAGGTCCAGGCGGCCTGGACCGAGCTCGATGTCGCCCAGTGCGGCTATTGCCAGCCTGGCCAGATCATGTCGGCCACAGCCCTGCTGACCAAGACCCCAAAACCCACGGACGCTGATATCGACACCGCCATGAGCGGGAATATCTGTCGTTGCGCCACCTACACTCGCATTCGTGCGGCGATCAAATTGGCCTCAGGCCAGAAGTCGGGAGTCTGATCATGGCTGATGGTACCGATATCTCCCGCCGCCACTTCGTTCAGGTCAGCGCTGCTGCCGGTGGCTTGATGCTGAGTTTCTCGGTGGCTGGCAAGGCGCGGGCCGACGGCACGACCGCCCCCGTCCTCAACGCCTATGTGACCATTGCACCCGACAATGTGGTGACCCTTGTCGCCAAGAACCCAGAGATCGGTCAGGGGATCAAGACCTCCTTGCCTATGATCATCGCTGAAGAGCTGGATGTGGATTGGGCTCAGGTCCGCATACAGCAGGCCGACAGCAAGCCTGCCGTTTATGGGCTGCAGTTCGCTGGCGGCAGTATGGCCACACCCATGAACTGGGATCAGCTACGCAAGGTTGGCGCGACGGCACGGGCCCTGATCGTGGCCGCAGCGGCTGCCAACTGGAAGGTTCCTGCGAGCGAATGCACGACGGCCTCAGGGGTTGTTTATCACAAGGCCTCGAAGCGCTCAGCAACCTATGGATCCCTGGCGGCCCAGGCCGCGACCCTGCCTGCACCGGACCCTAAGTCGATCGTGCTCAAGGACCCTAAGGCGTACAAGATCATTGGTAAGTCCAAGCCCCAGGTGGACACCGCCGCCATTGTACGCGGCAAGCCCCTGTTTGGTATCGATGTGGTCGTACCTGGCATGCTCTACGCCACCTTTGAAAAGGCCCCGGTGTTTGGGGCCGGTGTGGCCAGCGCAGACCTGGACGCGGCCTTGGCGGTCAAGGGGGTTCGTAAAGCCTTCCTGGTTGGGGGCGGCCCCGAGCTCAACGGTCTGCTCCCTGGGGTTGCCGTGGTGGCTGACAGCTGGTGGCAAGCGCGGCAGGGCCGCAACAAGCTGAATATCAAGTGGCAGGATCATCCTACGGCCCAGCAGTCCAGCTCAGGCTTTGCCGCCCAGGCTGACGCCCTTTCCAAGGGAGCCCCACTGCGGACTGAGCGTCAGGACGGAGATGTTGCCGCAGGGTTCACCGGCGCGACCTCGACGGTTGAGGCGGCCTATGCCTATCCCTTTATCGCCCACGCACCCCTGGAGCCCCAGAACTGCACGGCCCACTTCCATGACGGCAAGATGGAGATCTGGGCCCCGACCCAGTACCCAGACGCCGGCCGCCAGCTTGTGGCCAAGACCCTGGGTCTCAAGCCCGCCGATATCACCATACACATGACCCGCTGCGGCGGCGGCTTTGGTCGGCGCTTGGCCAATGACTACATGGTCGAGGCGGCCTGGATCGCCAAGGAGACCGGGGCGCCGGTTAAACTCCTCTGGACCCGTGAGGATGATCTGCGGCACGACTTCTATCGTCCTGCGGGCTGGCATTACCTAAAGGGTGCCGTTGCTAAGTCTGGAAAAATTTCCGCCTGGCATGATCATTTTGTCACCCTGGGAACCGCCGGTAAGCCCGCTAGCAGCGCCGGTATGGCTACGACGGAATTCCCAGCCCGCTTCGTAGAGAACTTTAAGTATGACCTCTCTGTCATCGAGTGCGGCATACCAACCGGGCCCTTAAGGGCACCGGGGTCAAACGCCCTGGCCTTTGTGGTCCAGTCCTTCATTGATGAGCTGGCGCATAGTGCCGGGATCGATCCGGTGACCTTCCGCCTGAACCTTCTGGGAGATCAGGTCTTTGTCGGCACCGCTGGCAAGGACGGCTATGACGGTCACCGTATGAAGGGCGTGCTGGAATTGGTCGCGGCCAAATCGGGTTGGGGCAAGACCAAGCTTGGCCCGCGCCAAGGCATGGGCGTCGCCTTCCACTTCAGCCATCTGGGGTATTTCGCCGAGGTGGTGCAGGCCCATGTGTCAGAGGCCGGTGACGTCACGGTGGAAAAAGTCTGGGTGGCCGCCGATGTGGGTCGCCAGATCATCAACCCAACCGGCGCGCTCAATCAGGTCCAGGGGGCGGTTATTGATGGTCTCTCGGCCGCCCTGGGCCAGAAGATATCCATTGAAGGCGGAGCCGTGGTGGAGCGGAACTTCAACACCTATCCCCTGCTCAGGATGAAGTCTGCGCCAATGGTAGAGGTGCACTGGAATATTACGGACAATGCACCCACGGGCCTGGGCGAACCTGCCCTGCCACCAGTGCTTCCGGCCCTGTGCAACGCGATCTTTGCGGCGACCGGCAAGCGGCTGCGCAGCCTGCCGATCAGCAAGGATCAACTGAAGGTTTGATGATCTGCTCCCTCTCTCGGCGTGCGGGAGAGGGAGCTTATCTCGCCCGCTTTAATGCGGGATATAGGTCCGCAGGACGTCTTCGATAATCCGTTCCAGTTGGCCCAAGGTATTGCACGGCTTGGCCACATGGCAGAACCGCTGATAGCGGTGCATGACGCTGTCGCCCTGACCCCAATAGCTTTCGGGTTCTGGATTGAGCCAGATCAGGGCGCGGGAGCGCTTCTGGATGGTGGCCAGAAGGTCCAAGCGCGGATCGGCATAGTTCGACCGTGCGTCGCCAAGGAAGATGACCGTGGTGTGTCGGTCGAGCTGATCTAGATGCTGATCGCAGAAGTCTTCCAGGGAACGACCATAATCGGTCTGCTGAAAGCCGATCTGTTTCAGGACTTCGAGAATCGCCGTCTCGACCTTGTGCTCGTCGAGCAGGGCATTGACGCTGATCATCCGTCCAGAGAAGGCAAAGGCCTCCATCCGGTCGACCACTTCGTTCAAGGAATAGAGGAAGGTCAGCAGGAACTGAGCCGCGGCAGCCACGGATTTCGAGACGTCACAGATGGCCACAATGGACGGCTTGTCGATCTTCTTGGTCTTGAAGACGATGTCGAAGGGCATACCGCCATAGCCCATGGACTTGCGCAGGGTGCGGCGGACGTCCAGGTGCCCGGTCCAGGCCACGCTGCGCCGGCGGGAATAGCGGTCAGCCAGACGCTTGGCCATGCGCTTGACCAGGGTCTGCATCATGGCAAGGTCGACGGGATCAATGCCGCCGTCAGAATTCAAGGCTTTGCGCGCGAGCAGCTCTTCCCGAAGGTTCTTGCCGCTCTCCGAGGCATAGAGTTCGTGTTGGCGCTCCACATAGGCTGAGGCTTCCTTGGCCAGGGCTTGACGGGCGGCGTCCAGACGTTCGCCTGCCGCTTGGCCCTTTGGATCGTCTAGTCGGCGTGCGGCGGCGATGATCCGCTCTATCTCCGCCAAGCCCATTTCCTCCAGCAGCTTTCGCGTCAGTCGACTTCTTTGGGTGGACAGGCGTATCTGGGAGACCTGAGCCCGCTCTGCCGCTTCTTCCATGGCTTGAGCCAGGGCCGAAGCATCGCCCGCCATAAGCATCCGAGCCAGTTCACTGGGGTCGCCCTCTTGGGGCAAGCCGTCCATAGGGTCACGGTCGCCGTCCTCTGGCGGCGGCGAGGCAGCCATGAAGGCCTGTCGTGTAAAGAAGGTATCAAAGGTCCGATCAAACCTTTCCACCTCATCGGCGGTTTTTGCCAAGGTGGCGCAAAGGGCGTCCTTGAACAGTTCGCGGTCGGCGAAACCGACGGTGGCCACCGTGCGGTGGGCGTCAATGGCCTCGGCCGGGGAGATCCGAACGTCCGAGGCCCTTAGCGCCCGAAAAAAGTCTTCGAGAGCGCCCTGCATGACCGGTCAGGCCAAGGGCTTACGGATGAGCTCAGCGATCTGCGGCTCAATGGCTTGGATGTCCTGTTCGAACTTCAGCAGGACATTGAGACTGTCGCGCACCACCTCGGTCTCCAGGGCGTCGGCGTTCAGCAGGATCAGGGCTCGCGCCCAGTCGACAGTCTCAGAGATGGAAGGCGACTTGCGTAGGTCCAGGGTCCGAAGAGACTGAACAAAACTGACCAATTGGCTGACGAGATCGGCCTCAATGCCCGGCACGCGGCTGGCAACAATACGACGTTCCAGAGCTGCGTCGGGCAGGGGGATGTGGAGGTGCAGGCAGCGGCGCTTAAGGGCGTCACCTAGGTCGCGAACATTATTGGAGGTCAGGAAGACGATAGGTGGCGTCTTGGCCTTCAGCACCCCAATTTCTGGGATAGAGACCTGATAGGCCGAAAGGACTTCCAGAAGGAAGGCTTCGAACGCCTCGTCGGACTTGTCGATTTCGTCGATCAGCAGGACGCAGCCGTCATCCTCCTGCAGGGCCTTCATCAGCGGACGGGGCTCAAGGAAGGGTTCAGAGAAAAACAGGTCGCCCATGCCATGAAGCCGGTCCATGGCGGCATCCATATCGACTGCGTCGGCCAAACTGGCCCCCATGCGGTCCTTCAGGATCTGGGTGTAAAGCAGCTGCTTGCCATACTTCCATTCATAGAGTGCCTTGGACTCATCGAGGCCCTCATAGCACTGCATGCGGATCAGAGGCAGGCCGAGCAAGGCGGCGGTGGACAGGGCCAATTCAGTTTTGCCAACGCCAGCGGAGCCTTCCACCAGAATAGGCTTTTGCAAATTCACCGCCATGAAAAGGGCGGTGGCGATCCGGCGAGAGGCAATATAGCCCACGCTCTCCAGACCTTGAATCAATGCACTAACAGAGGCCATGGAGTCGGCGTTCGCGACCGAAAGCGCCGCGGGAGACGAAGTCGTCAAAGGATCTTCTTTCAAAATCGGCGCAATTAGCGCGCCTTTGGAATGATAATTTGCCTACCTTGCCCAACCCACCTTGGGTTAGGCAAGTGCGATCGATTAGAGACCGTAAGGTCGATAGGGTCCTGCGATCAATTGCTCGAAGACGCCCATGCCCACGTCTGAGGCTTCGCCCGGTAGGCTTAGGGTCACCCGGGACAGGGCTTGAATGTGCCAGTTTTCCGGGCTGGCCATGTTGACCTTGGCCAGATCAATGTCCTCGCGCTCTACCACCAGAACCCCCTTATAGGCCCCATGGCGCCAGTTGGGATGGCCATAGCCAATGCCCCGCATCAGGAAGGTAAGGAAGGGTTCGAACTTCACCTTCGCTGAGCCCTGCTTCAGGGGTACGACCAGGGTCCCGCCCTGGGCATGCCGGGTACCTGGGATCATGGTGACATCTTCGATGGTGGCTGTGTCTGTGTGGTGCCCCTCGTTGGGTCCTGCGCCGTCTTTCAGGATGACCGCTCGGGTGTTCCAAGGCACGCCGTCCGGATCGGCATTCACATGGAAAAAGACGGACTTGTCGGCGAAATTCAAGGGAGTCCACTGCCAGAAAAAGCCACCCACCTGTTCGGGCACGGTTGGCTGAGAGTCTGGATTACCTACGGGACGGACGCCCCAGGACCGATCCCGGGTACCGACGGTGCCGGCGTCGAGGGTTTTCCGTACGCCATCAACTTCAATCCAGCCGGTGATCCGGACGTTCTGGGTGAGACGGGTATAGTCCATAAAGGCCCGAGGCCCGATGCGGCGCATGAACCGCGGCTCTTCGATTGGGAAGGTGCGGCCCTCAAAGATCAGCTCCGCAGCAATCCCCTCGCTTAGAGCTACTGTCACCTTGAGCTTTTGCAGAGGCTCCAGGACCGAAATAGAGATCGGCCCGACCTCAAGATCCATCCGTTCCATGTTCAAGAGGCGTGAGGCGTGGAGGCAGTGCTCCACCCCATTGCGGATGACGGAGAAGTGGGCGTCGGCGACATTTAGGTGGGGGTAGACGCCAAAGGCGATGGCGAAAAATTCGGTTCCGTCTGGCTGGTAGCCATTGAAAAAATAGCGATCGTAGAAATTCCTGTCGGTCCCCGAATAAGCGATGGGCTCTGGGGTCTGGTGAATCGGAAAGTCATCGGCCTTGGTGAGCATGGGCGGTCCTCCGGAGTGGGCGATCTTCGGATCGTCCCTTGTCAGTCTCGTTGCGCTGATGTCAGACTTAATCACTAAGTGAACGCAGATAACAACGGAAGGGAGAAGCCGAATTTCGATGACCAAGGGTCACCGCGCTGCGCGAATCGCGCGCGCTGCTAGCAAGGTCCGGAACGGCGATGCATCATGACCACAGCCGACATCAATATTCCTCAAGACAAGGCTAATACCCTGGTTGAAGCCTTGGCCTATGCCGACGGTCGGATCTACGACACCTATGCGTGGCTGCGCGCCAATAATCCCTTTGGCCGGGCGGAGATCGAGGGAGTCGATCCCTTCTGGGTGGCCACCAAGCACGCCGATATTCTGGAAATCAGCCGGCAGAATTCCCTGTTCCTGAGCGGCGCGCGCTCGACGACAATGGTCAGTAAGGCCGTGGATGAGCGGGTGCGCGAGCGCATGGGCGGTAGCCCGCACCTGCTGCGCACCCTGGTCCAGATGGATGCCCCAGATCATCCGAAATATCGCGCCCTGACCCAGGCCTGGTTCATGCCCCAGAACCTGCGCAGCCACGAAGATCGTATTCGCAAGATCGCCCGAGCCTCTGTTGACCGGATGGCCGCAACCGGCGGCAAGTGCGACTTCGTCAAGGAGGTCGCCCTGCACTATCCGTTGCATGTCGTGATGGAAATTATGGGCGTGCCCGAAGAGGACGAGCCGCGCATGCTGATGCTGACCCAAGAGCTATTCGGGGCGTCTGATCCTGAGCTGGGCCGCAAACCGCAAGTCGACGAAAAGGGTGAGCAGACTTTCGATCTCAGCGTCATCACTGACTTTTTCAACTACTTCACGGCCCTGTCTGCCAGCCGCAGGGCTCAGCCACGGGACGACCTCGCCAGCGTCATTGCCAATGCCAAGATTGACGGCAATCCCATCTCGGAATTCGAGGCCTTAGGGTATTACATCATCGTCGCCACCGCCGGGCACGACACGACCTCGTCCTCTACAGCCGGTGCCCTATGGGGCCTGGCAGAGCGGCCTGATCAGTTGGCCAAGGTCAAGGCCAATCCCGATCTGATCCCGAGCCTTGTTGAGGAATCCATTCGCTGGACGACTCCCGTCAAGACCTTCATGCGCTCGGCCGCAGAGGATGTGGAGTTTGGCGGGCGTCAACTGCGCAAGGATGACTGGATCATGCTTTGCTATGCCTCTGGCAACCGCGATGAAGCGGTGTTTGACCGACCCAATGACTTCATGGTGGATCGCGCGCCAAACAAGCAGCTGTCCTTTGGCTATGGTGCCCATCTGTGCCTGGGCCAGCACCTGGCCAAGATGGAAATGCGCATTCTCTGGGAAGAAATGTTGCCCCGCTTGAAATCGGTGGAACTCGATGGGCCGGCGGTCTGGAGCCAGAGCGTCTTCGTGAATGGGCCAAAGTCGGTTCCCATACGCTTTGAAATGGATTGAGCCAGATGAGCCTGGAGGCTCGGATCGCCGACTATGTTGCAACACAGATGCCGGAGGCTTCCGACATTGTGGTCGATCGTCTCAGCAGAATCTCTGGTGGCGCGTCGCGGGAGACCTATCGGTTTCGGCTGTCCTGGCTCGAGCACGGGGCATCCAAGTCTCGCGCCCTCATCCTGCGCCGCGATCCGCCGGCCAGTCTGATCGATACTGAGCGTCGGATTGAATTTGAGGCCTATCGTGCGTTTTACGGCTCAACTGTGCCGGTGCCAGAAATGCTGTGGCTGGAGGAGTCCAGCGCGCCCCTCGATTATCCCTTCTTCATTGCCGCTGAGATCGAAGGTTTCCAGGCCGCGCCTGCCCTGCTGTGGACCGACCCCTATCTGCCGTCCCACGGAAAACTCGCTGAGCGCAAATGGACCATCCTGGGTGAAATCGCTAAGGCAGACCCCGTCGCGCTGGGCTTGACCTCAGTGATGCCCAATGTTGCCCCCGGCGACTGCTGGTCGCGAGAACTTGGCTATTGGGAGCAGGTGCTCGATGATGACCAGACAGAGCCCCTACCGATCATTCGCGCCGCCATTAGATGGCTGCGCGCCAATCCACCGCCTCCGCCGAAGACCATTGCCCTTGTGCATGGGGATTATCGCACCGGGAATTTTCTCTTCGATACTGCAGGGAATATTCACGGGGTCCTCGATTGGGAAATGGCCCACCTTGGCGATCCCCTGGAGGACCTTGGCTGGAGTTTGAACCCCGTCTGGTCCTTTGGGCGGAACCTGGCTGGCGGATTGGTTTCCAATGCGCTTGCGGTATCTGTTTGGGAAAGATCCAGCGGCCTCAAGGCGGACCCTGGCGCACTTCATTGGTGGACCCTGTTTAATTGCGTGAAGGGCCAGGCGATTTGGGTGTCTTCGGCCAAGGCTTGGATCGATGGCGGCAATCGCGAACCCATCATGGTTTATCCACCCTGGGCCCTGCAGAATGCCCAAGACAGGGCGGTGCTGAAGGTTATGGGTCGCCTATGAAACCGAATGTTTCCGATGTGCTGTTGGAACTGTCTGGCCTTGTGGCCCGCAATGCAGCCCCTGATATACCTCCCGCCGACCGGGCAGGGGCGCTCGGATTGACGGCAGCCCTCCTAGCCATGGCAAGCCGGACCTGGGACGATGCCGCCCATCAACTGGTCATCGAAAATCGTGCTCTCCGTAAATTGCTTCATTTAGAGGGAGATGAGTCGGACTTTCGGATTTCCGCTTTGACGGCAGAGAATGCGCGGCTGAGAGCCAATTTGATTGACTGCCACATTGCAGCTGAAGCTCGTGATCCAGAGCTAGAGGCTGCCATTTGGACTGAGTTGGTGGTCTCAACCGAACGTCGACTCACCCAGGGTTCACCCGTATAAATTTTATCGAATGACGTGGTCGAGTTAATCCCTGTTTAGGCCATGGCGGCTAAACCTGTTACCATGCGTTGTAACGACGATCTCCAGACGTCTATGTCTTCCGGTCACCACGAACAGATGGGATCGGACCAGCCCTCGGCCTCCACGGAGAGGGGGCAGGGTCGCTTTCGGCTTATGGTGGACCATTTGTTGGACATGGTCTGTTGCAGTAATCCCGAGGGCATTTTGACCTATGTGTCTCCCTCTTGCCGGGATGTCCTTGGATACCAGCCAGCCGATCTGGTTGGCCAAAAGCCCAACTTCGTTCATCCCGAAGATCGAGCTGAACTCAATAAGGCCATCGGAGACCACTTTGCCACTTATCGGCAAACAGCGCCGCTGCGCGTCGAGTTCAGGGTGGTGCGTAAAGACGGTATCAGCCTTTGGGTGGAAGGCGGACTTCAGGCTATCTATGATCCTGAAACCGGCAAGCTCATTGGTTTTCAAGACAGCCTCCGAGATATCAGTGCGCGCCGTGCCACCGAAGCGCGCTTGGCCCAAAGCGAGTCTCGATTTCGGCTGATGGCGGAAAACGCCAACGACATAATCGCGTGTTATGCCCCCAATACTCATTTCAGTTTTCTATCCCCATCTGTCACGACCCTATTGGGCTATGACCCGGAAGAGCTGATTGGGCGTCCGGCCATCGCCTACATGCACCCAGGCGATATTCGCAGGGTTGTTAGGGCTTTCCGTGATCACGCTGCGGCTGGCCCCAACGCTCCGCCGTTCCGATGTGAATATCGCGCCCTGCATAAGGATGGGTCCATCGTGTGGTTGGAGACCCGGCCGCGCGCCGTCTTCGATTCAGAGACACGAGAGCTGATTGAATTTCAGGACGTCGCCCGCGATGTGACCGAGCGCAAGGCTATGGAGGCCGAGTTGGCCACTGCGCGCGAGGAGGCCGAGGCCGCCTCTGCCGTCAAGTCCGCCTTTCTGGCCAATATGAGTCATGAGATACGTACCCCTCTGACGGCGATCCTGGGCTTTGCGGGGCTGTTGGTGGAGCGGCAGGATCTGAATGCGACGGCGCGGCAACACCTGGACAGGATTACCTCTGGAAGTCGGGCCCTGCTGGCCATCGTCAATGATATTCTAGACTTCTCGAAGTTAGAGGCCGCGCAGGTGGAATTCCGTTCCAGATCAGTGGCTTTAAGCCCGCTGGTGGAAGACAGCCTGGCCATGTTCATTCCCGAATCCAAGACCAAGGGTGTGACCTTGGGTTTCGAAGTCGATGGCCCTGTCCCGTCCCACGTCATGGTCGACCCTGACCGCTTGAGGCAGATCTTGCTCAACTTGATTGGCAATGCTGTCAAGTTTACCGACGTTGGATCGGTCACCGTCCGCCTCGCCTATCTGCGCCCCCTAAACCAGATCCGTGTCGAGGTCGCCGATACAGGCATTGGAATGGATGAAGGTCAGCGGGCCCAACTTTTCAAACGGTTCAGTCAGGTTGATGGATCTTCCACACGCAGGCACGGGGGCACTGGCCTTGGCCTGGCCATCTGCAAGGGTCTGGCCGAAGGCATGGGCGGCACGATCGGGGTGAGCAGCGCTTTGGGGGTGGGATCAGCCTTTCACGTCACCGTCCAGGCTATGCCATCCAAGGAAGCTGAACCGGTCGCCGAGGGCCCGGCGCAGGGTGGTATTGAAGGCCTGAGATTGCTGATCGTCGATGACAACAGAGCCAATCGAGACCTCGCCCGGGCGGTTTTGGAACCGTTAGGCGTCGTGGTAACAGATGTTGAAAGCGGCCACGCTGCACTCGTTGAGGCGAAGACCGCCCCCTTCGATGTTATCCTTCTTGATATTCGCATGCCCGGCCTGAGCGGCCCTGAAACCCTGGTCAGGCTCAAGTCACTGGCTGGGCCAAACCTGAACATTCCGATCCTGGCCTTCAGCGCGGACGCCGACCTTGCCGACGGCGACTTAAATGATGGGTTTGATGACTTGATCCTCAAGCCGATCAGTCCCCGCGACCTCATCACCGTAATGATGAAATGGGCACCAGGGGCTGAGCGCGTCGACCAAGCCTGGGCCCATCAGGCTCGCGGCTAATTCAGCGATTTCGATACCAATTCGGGTGTCCCTGGAGCGAGTCCGCCACTGTCGGAATTGGACCTCGAGGGTCATTGAGACCATAAATCGGCGCCCAGAGTATCGACAAGGGGCTCTGCCTCGGCTTTGCTGGCAATTGCGTCAAAGCCGACGCCAAAATGCATTTTTAATTAGGGACGAATTTCAAAATGGCTCGAATGCTGCCTGAACCCACGCCGGAGACCCGGCATTTCTGGGAAGGATGCCGAGACGGCGAGCTGCGGTTGCAGCGCTGTACGGACTGCAAGCACACCTATTTTCCACCCCGGGCCTTCTGTCCGAAATGTGCGAGCCGTGAGGTCGAGATCTACAAGGCCAGCGGCAAGGCGATTCTCTATTCCTACGTCATCAATCATCGCCCCCGTCCCGATATGGGAACCGAGCCCTATGCCATAGCGGTTGTTCAGCTGGATGAAGGTCCGCGTATGATGACCAATATTGTCGGCTGCCCGCAGACGCCTGAAGCGCTTGTTCTGGACATGCCCGTGCAGGTCCATTTCGCTAAGCAGACTGATGAAATTTCTTTGCCTTTGTTCGAACCGGCCAAGGGCTGAGGGGAATAGACCTATGAAACCTAAGAGCATTGCGGTCGTTGGGGCCGCCGAAACCACCCGTCTTGGCAAGATTCCAGACGTCTCCGTCATTGGTCTGCATGCCGATGCTGCCCTGAATGCCATGAAGGATGCGGGCCTTAAGCCCTCTGACATTGACGGCGTTGCAACGGCGGGGATCAGCCCCGTTGAATTGGCGCACTATCTGGGCATTACCCCCACCTATGCCGATGGTACCAGTGTCGGGGGCTGTTCCTTTATGTTGCACGTCCGCCATGCGGCGGCGGCAATCAATGAGGGCCTCTGCAAGACCGTCCTTATCACCCACGGCGAATCGGGCCGCTCCCGGGTTGGCGCAGGCGGTTTTGGCCGGGCGCCGTCCAGCCTGATGGGGCAGTTCGAAATGCCCTATGGGGTGACCAGCCCACCAACCATGTTCACCATCCCTGTGCTGCGCTACATGAAGACCTATGGCGTCAGCGAGGCAGATCTTGCCAATGTCGCAGTGATCCAGCGTGAATGGGCAGCGAAGAATCCCCGGGCCAGCTTCAAGGATCCGATCACGGTGGATGATGTTCTGAACTCGCCGATGATCGCGTGGCCCTTCCGCATGCTGATGTGCTGCCTTGTCACCGATGGCGGTGGAGCTCTGATCCTGACCAGCGCCGAGCGTGCCAAGGATTTCCCGCAGAAGCCTGTCTACATCCTGGGCACCGGCGAAAGCGTGGAGACCCCCATGGTCAGCCAGATGGAGGACTTCACCTCGTCCAAGGCCTTCCGGGTTTCGGGCAAGAAGGCCTTTGAGGAATCTGGGATCAAGCACGCTGATGTCGATCACTTGATGATCTACGATGCCTTCGCTCACCTGCCACTCTATGGTCTGGAGGACCTGGGCTTCGTGAAGCCTGGGGAAGCCAAGGACTTTATCAATGAGCGCAATACCGCCATCGGCGGCAAGCTACCGCTGAACACAAACGGGGGCGGTCTCTCTTACATGCACTCTGGCATGTACGGCATGTATGCTCTGCAAGAGAGCGTGCGTCAGATGCGTGGAACTGCGGCGGCGCAAATCGAAGGTGCCAAGATCAGTGTGGCCCATGGGGTTGGCGGCATGTTTGCGGCGAGCGGGACTGTGATCTTCACAAACGAGAGCTAGAGCCCTCGTCGATCTGACGACCTTGGTTAGAGTCGAAACATTGGCTCGCATTCCAAAGCCTAGAGCATGTTCCGATAACGGGTTCCAACCCATCGGCACATGCTCTAGGACGATTTCGCCGACAGCCTGAGGCCATCTGCTCTGGCGGACATGGCGAGGGTTAAGGGGCAGTTCGTCATGACAAGACCAGTACGGATTTTAGCCTTTCACGCCCACCCTGATGATATCGAGACTCTGTGCGCAGGGACCCTCGCCCTATTGTCGGCCCAAGGTGCGCAGGTGATGTGTGCCACAGCAACGGCAGGCGAGGGCGGATCTGATATCACCAGTCCTGATGAAACGGCCCGAATTCGAAAGGCAGAGGCCAGCGCTGCAGCTGCCCTTATCGGGGCTGATTATGCCTGCGCCGGCCTTCCGGACCTTGGAGTCTTCAATGATGATGCCGCCCGTCGCGCAGTGACAGAGGTTATTCGCCGGTCCAAGGCTGACATCGTCCTCACCGCCTCGCCGGCTGACTACCATCCCGACCACGAAGCCATCAGCCAGCTGGTGCGCGACGCCTGTTTTGCGGCCTCGGTCCCAAACTATAAGACCGGTGAGGCCCAGGCCCTGGCGACCATTCCCCACCTCTATTTCATGGATCCCATTGGTGGCCGTGATCGCGAAGGCCGCAAGGTGTCGCCAGAGTTTGGGGCAGATGTATCGACAACGTTTTCGATCAAGCAGTCCATGCTGGCCGCCCATGTCAGCCAGGACGAATGGGTGGCGCGGCAGCACGGAATCGCCAATCATCAGGCTTCATTGGAAAAATGGACCCGTCGTCAGGGAAGGCTATTTTCTGTCGAATTCGCCGAAGGCTTTCGCCAGTATCGCCACCATCCCTATCCGGCGACGCCGCGCCTTCAGGACCTCCTAGGCGAGGCCCTGCTCGTCCTAGATTAGTGGGAAATTTGTAGGCTTTGAATCGACTTTGTAATCTGTCTGAAGGCGTCCAATAGCGCCGCTGAGTTTGACGCATCAAAGAAGTGGCTGCTGTCGCTTGCACAGGCCTGCACGAGGGTCTTTGCCGCGGCATTGTTCTGGATATCAAAGGCCACTGTATAGACTTCTATGCCTTTAGCTTTGATATTATTGCATAATTCAGTCGTATATGTATTCGCCTCTGGGGCTGGATTGGCCGCAATATTATGGATGCCTCTGGCCCCTGCGCCATGATTCATTTGTTTGGTGTTTGCCCCATCCGTCATCAGAACAATGATTTTCCGCGGATTCAGGTTTGGGCCAGCTGTGTCGTAGGGCAGGGCGTCTGTCAGGGGTTGAGACGAAGTCAGCATGTTAAAGCCCCAGGCCAGACCCGCAGGTATGTAGGTCTCTCCACTCGCGTTGAGACTGTTTATTGTCGCCAGAAGTGGTGCGGAACTCGTCGTTAGGTTCTGAACTTGTGCTGAGCACGTTAGGTTCATCAGGCCCGGATATTTCCGGTTCGCATTATTGTCGCTGACATTGTCTGGATAGGCTGGCGATCCGTAGCAACCATAGAAGTGCGAGTCCTCCCACCAGGAATTGTTGACCGGTCCTGGGCATGGGTTCAACTGCACGGTGGTGCAATTTGAAGATACATTACAAAGGCCCTGGTGTGATCCTGTTTGGACCTGGCAGGCATAACTATAAGGCACGCCATCATTGATGCCCGTGCATGTGCTGGGTGAGTAATCGGGAATCCGACACGATACCTGTGACGTGGTGCATTGCTGTTTGGTGCACGAGGGCATGTAGGATGAGGGGTGATAAAGATGGACTTCGGCGGGCACGTCGGCCCAGGCCTCATTGCGTGACGCGATTCCCAAATTCACATGCTGGGCGAAGGGTACGATCCCGATCTTGACCTTGTCTCCGTTCGCGCCCCCCAGCACGGTTTTAACCAGATCCGTCGCCGCCGTCTTTAGGGTGCTCATCTTAGTGCCGGCCATGGAGCCAGTGGTGTCGAGCACCAGCGCCAGTTCGACTGTCATGTCCTGTCTACGCACGACCTCCGATTGAGCCTTGATGGTTATATTGCTGCCTGTGTACAGGCCCATCACGATGGGTTCGACCTCGGCTGTTGCGGAACCGGTCAATTTTTTGGAAGTGAGGCTGAAGGTCGAGCTAAGGTTCAGAAGCATAGTGTCGTTGGTTAGCGCCGCAGACAGGTACTTCTTCCCTGTGGCGTTGATGACTGACGTTTCAGTTGTCGCCGAAGCCGCTGCTGCCAAGGTTGCTGAATCAAGACTGTCCTGCAGCTTTGAGCGGGCCATCGCCACACGCGTCATATCAACGCCTGTAAAGGCTATGCCGACGATCGCGACGCCCATGATCGCGTAGGTCAAAGCAATCGATCCACCTGTGGCATTGCGAAAACCAGCCATGCTCGCGCATAGGCTATTGCGCCATTTGGCCAGTGTCCGAAGAGAGATCATTTAAAAAACAAAGCTTCAGAGACGTTTTGAATCTCCAAAGTATATTGCAATGCCGAAGTTGAGGCGACGTGAAGGAGCGTCCTTAAGGATTGATGACTCAGGGTCGGCTTCATCAGCAGGTGTCTGATAGAGGAGCCTGGGGCGCATAAATGACCGCCGAGTTAGGTGTTTGGCCGCGAAAATTGGACGGTTGTCACAAATCCTAGGTGCTAGATCATCCACAATTGCCCTGTTAACTTTGCGAAGCCATGTTCAGGGCTGCGGCGTCCTTCCGGGCGCAATGTTCCGGGGCAAAACAACGGAAATCACAATGTTCGCTGGCCTAAGAAATGGCGTGTCATGGCTTGGCGCTTTCGCAAGCCTGCTCTTATTGCTGGGGGCCATCGCGCCGGCTTGCTCGGCGCAAGCCCAGGCCCCGATCCCTGAGCGGGTGCCAGACTTAGTGTTAAGCGGCACGATGAGCCAGAAGGATCATCAAAAATACCGAGAGGTCTCGTTTAAGGTGCCCAAAGGCACCGAGCGGTTGATGGTGGCATTTGAATATACCGGCAAGGCGCAGCGAACGACTCTCGACATTGGCTTAAGGGATCCCGAGCGTTTTCGCGGGTGGAGCGGTGGCAATAAGGACCAGGTGATCGTCGAAACCGCCTACGCAACCCCTTCCTATCTGCCAGGGCCTATTCTAAGCGGCCAGTGGCATCTGGTGATTGGGGTCCCGAATATTCGCAAGGCCACCCAGGCGACCTACACGGCAAAGATCTGGTTCGATCCATCTGGAACCCCGTTTCCGGGCTATCTCGTCCCTGCGCCCCAAGCAGAGCCACGATGGTTTCGCGGGGATCTCCACGCCCATTCCGCGCATTCCGACGGCAGCTGTTTGTCTATGCAAGGGCGGCGCGTGCCCTGTCCGGTGTTCAAGACCTTAGAGGCCGCAAGAGGTCGTCAGCTGGATTTTATCTCCGTCACTGACCATAATACGACCTCTCAAAATCAAGCCCTGGCGGAATTAGCACCCTATTTCGACGACCTCTTGGTGCTCCCAGGCCGCGAAATAACCACCTTCCAGGGGCACGCCAATGTCTGGGGCCCTACCCAGGCTCTCGACTTCCAGCTGGGAACGCCGCGCGCCAAGACGTTTGAGGCTATCGAGAACCAGGTTCATGCTGCCCAGGGTTTGGTATCCATCAATCATCCCAATCTACCTTCGGGGGAGGCCTGCATGGGTTGCGGTTGGACGGCCAAAACGGACTGGTCAAAGGTTGATGCGATTGAAGTCGTAAACGGTGGGTCCCTGGCGACCCTTGGGGCGGAAGGACCTTTGTCGGGTATTCCTTACTGGGAAGATCTTCTGGACCAAGGGTATAGGATCACTGCGGTAGGCGGCTCGGACAATCATGACCCCGACCTCGCCGCCGATAAGCCTGGCACCCTTGGGCGTCCGACCACATATGTACATGCTGGTGCCTTATCTCAGCCTGAGATTCTCAAAGGTATCCAACAAGGCCGGGTCTTTGTGGATGTCTATGGACTGCCCAGCCCAAGGCTGGAGGTTCAGGCCCGATTTGGCGCTCAAACCGTCGAGATGGGCGGAAGCGTGTTTGGGCGTCCGGGCGAGAAGATCACGGTCAAGGCCGTTGCCACGGGTCTACCCGAAGGCGCGGTCGTGTCAGTACGGGGAAGCGCGATCG
>CAITHQ010000065.1 GCA_903892305.1 uncultured Alphaproteobacteria bacterium | reverse complement strand
GCCAGATCATTTAGGCCATCGCCAACCATGAGGACGCGCGCACCCTTAGCGGTCGCCACCTCGACCGCCAAGGCCTTGCCCTGCGGCGTCATCTGAGACTGCCAGCGGGCTATACCTGCGCTACGGGCTGACACTTCAGTGGGCCCTTCAAGGTCGCCTGAAAGAATCTCAACCTCGCACCCAAGACGACGAAGCCCCCGCACCGTCACTGCGGCATCTGATCGCACCAAATCTGCAAACCTAAAGCAAACCGGAACACCCCCAACTTCGCCAAACCAGAGCTCCGTCTCGCCCGATGTCATTCTAGCCCCACCGACATAGCTAGCCCGCCCCATGCGATAGGTACGGCCATTGATCTGGCCCTCAAGACCTTGACCTGGCGTTTCCTTGATGTGCTCGGCCATCGCCCCTGGGCCGGCCTCTCGCGCGAGGGATTTGGCGAGGGGGTGCGCAGACGCCCGAGCTAAGGGCGCAGCGCGCTCGATCTCCAAGGGATCGGCGGCAAGTAGACGGGGCCGCCCCTCGGTCAGGACCCCGGTCTTATCGAGAAACACATGGCTTACCTCAGCCATACGCTCGAGGGCCGCCCCGGATTTCACCAGAATACCCCGTCGAAAAAGCCGTGAGGCGGCGGCAACCTGCACCGCGGGAGCGGCCAAGCCCAAGGCGCAGGGACAAGTTATAATTAGCACCGTCGCCGCCCTTAGGAGGGCCTCTCGGGGCGACAACCCAAATCCCCAGCCGAGACCGAAGGTCAGAAACGCCGCCGAATGCACCACGGGGACATAGATGGCTGCGGCCTTGTCGGCCAAGCGCACATAGGAAGACTTCGACCGGGAACCCGCCTCCACTAACCGCGCGATTTCTGCCAAGCTTGAGTCTTCTGACCTGGCCAAGGCCACGAGCCTTAGCATGCCGTTGAGATTCAAGGCACCAGCCCGACATATCTCTCCGGTCCTGACCGGAACGGCTGCTGTCTCGCCAGTGAGTATGGCGTTGTCGAGATCAGCTGTCCCGGAATCGACCTTAGCATCCACCGGGATACGCTCTCCGGGACGCACCAACAGCAGGTCGCCTGGTGCCACCTCGCGCAAGGGGACCCGCCGTTCATGACCTTGCCCATCCAGCAAAATGGCGGTCGAGGCCTGGAGCGCCAAGAGGTCCGCCGCCGCACCACGCGCCTTGCGGCGAAGACTGTGATCAAGCCACCTTCCGATCAGCAGAAGGAAGAGCAGGGTCACAGCAGCGTCGAAATAGGTGTCGCGACCGTGCAGCAGGGTTTCTTGGAAACTCACTGCCAGGGTCAGCAGGACGCCGATCGAGATCGGAACATCCATATTGGCCTGACCGGCCCTTAAGGATCTCCAGGCCGACTTAAAAAACACCATGCCTGCAAACACAGCGCAGGGTGCTCCGATCACGGCGCTGGCCCACTGCATCAGGGTCCGCGTCGCCGGCCCCAATTCCTGGCCAAAGAGACCCGCCCAGATCGGGACGGAAAACATCATGGCATTGCCAGCGCCAAAGGCGGCGACGGCCAGAGCCATGGTGATGGTCCGCCCTTCCTGATCCCGAGCGTCTTCAGCGGCTTCGGGGTCAAAAAGTGTGGCGGGATAGCCAATACGATCGAGGGCATCGAGAACCTGCCCCGGATCGCCATCCCGCGTCATGGAAACAGCCAGTTTCCCGGTGCTGAGATTCAGTCGGGCAGACGATACCCCGTTCAGCCGACTGACTTCCCGCTCAACCTTGGCCATACAGCCGGCGCAGTGGGCTCCGGCGACCAGGAGTTCCAGTCGTCCGTAGCCGTCAGATTTAGGTGCTATGAAAGCTGACAGGTCGGCTTGGGGGCGAGACGACTCGACTAGGGCCAAGTGAGCCTCCGCTCCGCTTCGAAACGCTGGCCAAGGGCGTTTTTTGCTACCAGGGTCAGGTCCCAGGTACCCCGGATGCCTAGCATATCAGCCACATAGATGCCCGGCGCAGTCTCATGAAGCGTCGGGGCCAGTCGCCCGGATTCGGTCGCCGGATGTTCGAGCTTGGTGGTAAAGGTCAGGCCTCGGACAGGACCGCCCTTGGCGTCTTTGAACTCGACTAAGATGCGACCAGATTGGGCTCCCGCCGCCACCCTCCAACCATAGGTCTCCTGCGTCGCAAGCTGGGAGAGGGTTCGATTATAGGCAATGCCGTCTTCGTAGGGCGTCACCGATACCTCACCGGGAAACGTCTTGTAGGCTTGCACCGCAAAGAGCACGTCCACTGTGATCACCACCGTGAAAAAACCCACCACCATGGCCAGAACATGCCAACCCGTCAGGCCGCGCACAGGGGTTGCAGACGTTTCAGTCATTCGTCGTCCTCAGCATCAGAAACAAAGGTCGTCTCAACGACTTCCGTCCCACCCGGAAGCGTCACTGTGAATTTGGCCGGCAGGCGCGGACCGTGGAGTGACCCTTCGGGAACCGTCACAAACACGCGCACAGCACGATCGGTATTGGCTTCGACCAGGGCGTAGAGTGGGCCAAAGGTATCGGCCGATGCAGGCGTTTCGAGGTGGGCGCCCTTGGGACCCTGAAACTCAATCTTCGCCTCACCGCTGGTGAAGCTGCGATTAGAGATCTTGAGCGTATAGCCATTTCGGATCGCCCCATCATGAAGCCGCACAAAGGTAGGATTGCGATCCTCCAGGACGTGAACACTGATGAAGGTTCGATGGGTCAGGCCCCAGAGCGTCACCAGACTGACCAGGGCAAGCGCTCCGGCATAGACCAAGGTCCGTGGCCGGATCAGGCGATAGACACCCGTTCGCCCCGCGACGCGGTCGGCTACCGCGGAATCTGTATCATAGGCAATCAGGCCAGTAGGACGCCCGACCTTGATCATCATTTCATCGCACGCGTCGGCACAGAGGCCGCAATTTATACAGGCGAGCTGGGATCCTTCGCGGATATCGATCCCCATCGGACAGACAATGACGCACTGACCACAGTCAATACAGTCGCCTCGCCCGTCCCAGCTTGCGTCTTTCTTATGGGGACCGCGGGGTTCGCCCCGGTCATATTTATAGGTGATCTGGAGTGAATGATTGTCCAGCATGCCGCCCTGGATGCGAGGCCAGGGGCACATATAGATGCACACCTGCTCGCGCATGCCACCTGCAAAAACATAGGTGGTGAAGGTCAGCAATGCGCAGAAAATGTAAGCTGTAGCCGGTGCTTGCCCCAGCCAAAAAGCTGGCAAGACGGTCGGCGCATCATGGAAATAGAAGATCCAGGCGCCTCCGGTAGAGAAGGCCACGATCAGCCACGTCACATGCTTGCCGATCTTGCGCCAAGCCTTATTGAACGACCAGGGCGCAGCATCCAGACGCATGCGGGCATTGCGGTCGCCCTCAAACAGCCGCTCCACATAGATGAAAAGATCGGTCCATATGGTCTGGGGGCAGGCATAGCCGCACCAGAGTCGACCAAAGAGGGCCGAAACTAGAAAGAGAGCCAGTGCCGATATGATCAGGAGGCCGGTGACGAAGTACACCTCCTGCGGCCAGAACTGCAGATCAAAGATGTAAAATCGACGTCCTGCGAAATCGATGAGAACGGCCTGATCAGGCAAGCCGCTGGGTCGATGCCATCGGATCCAGGGCGTGATGTAATAGATCGCCAGGGTGAAGATCATCATCGCCCACTTGATCTGCCGCCACTGGCCATGAACCAGCTTGGGATAGATTGACGTTCTCTTCTTGTAGAGGCCGCCGCCCGGGTCGCTTTGTCTGCGAACCCGGTCGGCGACCGAGACCGAGCGCGCAGCGTTCTCCCCCGAGACTTTGCGCGTTCGATCTATGACAACGACCATGTCGCTTACTTTCCAGCCGCGTTTGCATGGACGTAAACTGCCAGGGCCTTGATGGTTTCTGGGTCGAGGCGCTTTTCCCAGGTGGGCATGACACCACCACGACCGTTCCAGATCTGACCGCGGATGTCCTCGCGGTTTGGACCATAGAGCCATTCCTTGTCCGTCAGGTTAGGAGCCCCCTTAATTTGATCTCCCATGCCGGCTGGGCCGTGACACACAATACAGTTGGCTTGGAAGATGGGCGCTGCCCGTTGCACCGCCGCTTGGTCCGCCTTTCGACCCGATAACGCGACCACATATTCGGTCAGATCATCAATCTGCGCGGCGGGCAGGATCTGGTCCTTGCCAAAAGAGGGCATGATCGAAGATCGCGCCAGGGGGTTATCAGACCGGATGCCTACCTGGATGGTGTGCTGGATGTCTTCCAGTGTGCCGCCCCAAAGCCAGACGTCATCGCGCAGATTTGCGTAGCCCTTCCCGCCAATGCCACCGGAACCGTGGCAGGTGGCACAGTTGTCACCAAATACGGACTGACCGACAGCCAGAGCATAGGCCTGAAGCTTTGGATCGGCTTCGATCTGCTGAAGGCTGGCGGACTTCAGCAACAGGCCTTCGGTACCGCGAATCTTGTGAAGTTCTGCAAGATCGGCCACCACGTCAGCCCGGTCGGACTTGTGCAGGAGGCCCTTGGTATAGCCGAAAGGGGTCGGCCATGACGGCATGGCGATCCAATAGCCAATCGCAAAAACGATGCAGGCATAGAAGACATACAGCCACCATCTGGGCAGGGGATTGTCCAGTTCGCGGATGCCATCCCATTCATGTCCAGTTGTGCCGACATCTTTGGGGTCTGTAGGGCCTTTAGAGTCACGCTCCGACATGATCATCCTCATCATCTTCGAGCGGAAGGCGTGCGAGGTCCTGGAAGGCCTCGCGGTGCTTCGGCCAAAGGGCGTAAACAAAGGCAGCAAGGAACATTACGGCGAAGTAGACCGTTCCTCCCTGCTGCGCGAAGCGAGCGACGGTCTCGTAATTGAGGCTGCTCATCGCATGTTCTCCGGAGAATCGGCCTTGTAGGTCCGAAAGTCGACGAGCCCCCCCAGCATCTGCAGGTAGGCAATCAGGGCGTCCATTTCGGTGATCTTTTCTGGGTTACCGTCATAGTCACGCTGGATCACCTTGGTGCCGTAACGCTGGTGCAGTCCGGTTCCAGACGCGGTCGCATCGGCCTGGGCTTCCAGGTCGGCCTTCGCATGGGCGATGTCGGCCTTGGTGTAGGGCACACCGACACGGGTCAGAGCCGCCAACTTCAGCTGAATATCGCTCTCATCCAGCTCCTTCTTCGCCAGGAAGGCGTAGGGAGGCATGACAGACTCTGGCACAACCGAGCGTGGATCCGTCAGGTGGGCGACGTGCCAAGCGTCGGAATACTTTCCGCCGACCCGGGCGAGGTCGGGGCCCGTCCGCTTTGATCCCCACTGGAAGGGATGGTCATACATACTCTCTGCAGCCAGGCTGTAGTGACCATAGCGCTCGACTTCGTCCCGCAGGGGGCGGATCATCTGCGAGTGGCAGAGATAGCACCCCTCCCGCACATAAATGTCCCGACCGGCCTGTTCGAGGGGCGTATAGGGCCGCATCCCATCGACCTTCTCGATCGTGCTCTCCAAGAAAAAGAGCGGGGTGATCTCCACCAAGCCCCCAATGGCAACCACGACGAGGATGCCGAGGACCAGAAGGAGGGAGTGGCGCTCGAGTTTACCGTGTTGCTTCCACATATCGGATCCTCCCTTAAGCCTGAGCAGACAAGGCGGCGGCCGGACCCGAAGACTCGACCTGTCTCACGGAGCTGGGCATGGCGATGGTTTTCCAGACATTTACGACCATGATCAGGGTTCCTGAGAGGTACATCAGACCCCCAATGACCCGGATCACGTTCTCTATGTGCTTGGCGGCAACCGTCTCGACGAAGCTGTAGGCCAGGAAGCCCTGCGGCGTGTATTCGCGCCACATCAGACCTTCCATAATGCCAGACACCCACATGGCCGCGATGTAGAGCAGGATGCCGATGGTCGCGATCCAGAAGTGCCACTCAATCAAGGTGTTAGAGTACATGCGCTCCTTCTTCCACAGCCAGGGCACCAGGCAGTAGATTGCGCCAAAGCTGATGAAGCCGACCCAGCCAAGCGCGCCGGAGTGCACATGGCCGATGGTCCAGTCCGTATAGTGGCTGAGGGCATTGACGGTTCGAATGGACATGAGAGGCCCTTCGAAGGTCGACATGCCGTAGAAGGCGATGGCGACCGTCATCATACGGATGACAGGGTCAGTGCGAAGTTTGTCCCAGGCCCCAGATAGTGTCATCAGGCCGTTGATCATACCGCCCCAGGAGGGCATCCACAGCATGACGGAGAAGGTCATGCCCAGGGTCTGGGTCCACTGCGGTAGGGCCGTATAGTGAAGGTGGTGCGGACCCGCCCAGATATAAATGAAGATCAGCGACCAGAAGTGGACGATGGAAAGTCGGTAAGAATAGACCGGCCGCTCCGCCCGCTTGGGCACGAAGTAATACATGATGGCCAGAAAGCCTGCGGTCAGGAAGAAGCCCACCGCATTGTGGCCGTACCACCACTGGGTCAGGGCATCCTGGACACCAGCAAAGGCTGAATAGCTCTTGTGATTTAGGAAGCTGATGGGCAGTGAGATATTATTGACGATATGCAACATGGCTACCGTCACGATCATGGCAAGATAGAACCAGTTGGCCACGTAGATGTGAGGCTCTTTCCGCTTCCAGATTGTGCCTAGGAAGACCAGCAAGTAGGCAACCCAGACAACCGTCAACCAAATGTCGGCGATCCATTCCGGCTCTGCGTATTCGCGACCTTCGGTAATGCCTGCGAGATAGCCGATCGCCGCCAGAGCGATGAACAGCTGATACCCCCAGAACACGAACCAGGGTGCCAGTCCCCCAGCCAAACGCGCCCGGCAGGTTCGCTGAACAACGTAGAAGGACGTGCATAGCAGGGCGTTTCCGCCAAAGGCGAAGACCACGCCTGAGGTATGCAAGGGCCGCAGGCGACCGAAGTTCAGCCAACCGAAATCGGGGAAATAGAAGATCCGCGGCCAGGCCAGCTGACTGGCAATTACCACGCCGACCAACATGCCCACCGCAGCCCAAAATAGGGTGGCAATGACACCGGCGCGAACCACGCCATCTTCGTATTTGGTCTGATCATTCTGAAACTGCCCATTGGCAATACCAATGGTCAGGACAGCGCCTGCGATCACGAAGGCACCTAGGAATATCCATCCTTGGAGGCGAAACAGGGGATCAGGGGAAAACGCCGTGGCAAGCAGGGCCCCCAGTGCAAGCACTCCCATTAGAATCTGCAGGACCACCGCATTCGCCGGTGAAGCCTGTTGCTGAGTCTCGGCGGTCATTTCCCCATGGCCCTCATCGTTTCAATGCGACCTGTTGGATGCCGCAGTCCCTGGGGGGCGACCTTGATGTGGCTCAAAGTCCGCTTAGCGGACCTAGCGGGGGTCGCGATTCAACTGTGTGAAGTAGGCGATCAGGTCGCCAATTTGGTTGGAGTGAATGCGGATTGAGGGCATGTCGTAGTGCCCCGTCTCATCAATCTCAGTCAGCTTTTTCTGCAGGCTGTGTTCTTCATAAATTCCGGCGATGACGCCAAAGGTCGGCGACTTCGGATTTGGACTGACTCCCAAACGGTCCACGGCGTGACAGGCCGCGCATTGTGACTGGGCGAGCTCTAGACCCCGCCTAGCGGCACGGCTCTGGTCGGCCAAAGCAGGGTGCGCCGCAGACAAGGCGACAATGACGGTCAGACATGCAAATTGGCGCATGACGGGTCCTCTCGAAGGGGCATTCTGACGCTGTCGAGCCCCATGAAGGCGGCAGATTCAGCGTTTAGCCTTGTCGGCGATCAGGGTGCAGGCATGCGCCCACCCGACGGCCAACATGAATGAAGCAAAGCTGGCGACCACGAGGGCGAGAAATGCGGTTTTCGTATCGAACATTAAAACCTCCTGAGGGTTCACAGGAGGGTTTCTGCCCGACTTCACCTCAGACGGCTTTGATGCGGGTCAAAGCCGCGAAGCAATTGGATTAGCGTCCGCCTCGGCGCTGGACGCAGGGGTAACTGGCCTTCAACGCGGCCGCGATGAGAGTCGCCGCAGCAAAGGTCGATTGGTCGGGCTTCTCGCGAATATAGGGAACGATCGTCGACTTAAGCTGATCGACCGAGATGTCCTCTGGCAGGCAAAGCGCTGTACGCCGACGCCCCCAGACATCCTGCTCTGCCAGCACCTGATCGACCGAGCCGAGGATATAGCCAGCACAGAGTTCTGCATCGCTTTGAGTCGCTCCGGCATCGCAGAGCGTCTCTAGCTTCCCCGCCTGCATGAAGGCGGGAATAGATTTGGCGGCCCCAGGCGACAGGGTTGCAAGCGCAAATGCAAGGACGACGAACATAGGCAATCTTTCCCTTTAGGTCATTGCAACGGTACCGCGCTCCTGCCGCTATGCGCCAAATCAAATGGCTTTCCCAACCCTTCTCGTAATCCTGCCAAGCCTTCTCGCCCTGAGCGATCAGCGGCGCGATTTGGCGCCTCCGGACGACTACTTAGGGGGTGGCCCTGAATTTAAGGGCCGCGGGTTGCGCGCTATCCCGTGATTAAGTTCAAAACGGGGTTTCCCAATGTCCCTTGCCTACGATTTCCAAGACGCCGCTGCCCATGTCCGCCCAGCTATTTCCGGTGTCGATGAGACCCTGGACATACTGAACCGAATGGGGGTTCGCATTGCCTACGCCAAGGACGAAGAGATTTATGGCCAGGATGAAATGGCCGACCTGGTCTACCGCGTCATAGAGGGCGCAGTCCGCACTTCGCGTTTGATGAGCGATGGACGACGTCAGATCGGCGACTTCTACCGCGCCGGCGACCTGTTTGGCTTTGAAACCGGCAGCCATCATCGGTTTGCAGCCGAAGCCCTGCAGGACTGCATCATCCTGGTGCTCAAACGCTCGGCCTTAAAGAGTGCCGGTGGCGACCTAGAAAGACTGACCTGGGCCACCACAAGCCGGGAACTGGATCGTGCTCAAGAGCATTTGCTGCTTCTGGGGCGCAAAACTGCCAGCGAAAAGGTTGCAAGCTTCCTATTGGATTTGGTGCGTGGCTCGGATGCCGACACTGTTGACCTGCCCATGGGGCGTCAGGACATGGCCGACTATCTCGGCCTTACAATTGAAACTGTTTCGCGCATGCTTTCCCAATTGCAGGCCACGCGGATTGTTTGCTTCACCGCCACCCGAAAATTCCAGACCCCAAACATCGCGGCGCTTACGCGTATGGCGGCCTGAAAGCCGTCAAGCGATCCCACCCTCGCATTTGGAGATTTCGATGACCTATCGGACCCTGTTGACCCACGTTCAGCCCTACGGATGGTCGGACCTGAGACTCGAAATGGCTACAGCTCTGGCCATTGACCTTGATGCCGTTCTTATTGGCTTAGCGGCCGAGTCGGTTCCGATCTATGCGGTCAGCGACCCCTATGGCATGGCCGCACCCCAACTGACCTCCATACTCGTGGAACAGCAAACCAAAAATCTTGCAGATGCACATACGCGCTTTCTTGAACTCGCAGGTCGCGCTCAAACCCAATGGCGGTCCATCCGCGACCTGCCGACGCCTGCGATGGCCCGTGCAGCCCGATCTGCCGACCTGATTGTGGTTGGCGGGTCACTTTCTGGGACCGGGGACAAGAACTACGCCGTGGACATTGGCGAACTGGTCCTGACCGCCGGGCGACCCGTCTTAGTCGTTCCACAGGAAGGCGGATTCCTGGCACCGAAAAAGATCGTGATTGCCTGGAAGGACAGTCGGGAATCACGCCGGGCTGTCACAGATGCTATGCCTTTTCTGGAAAAAGCCGACGAGGTAATGGTGCTTGGTGTCGGTAGCGCAGAGGACGCCGAAAGCCTGCATTTCGAAACCAAGGATGTAGCAGACTTACTTGCCCGTCACGGCGTGAAATCCTGTCGTCCAACCGTCGCCGCCGGGACAGGCGAAAGGGTCGAGGCCGAGATCCTGGCCCATATTGAGGATTTCGACGCTGATCTGGTGGTGGCTGGCGGATATGGCCATAGCCGAGCGACGGAATGGGTGCTGGGCGGCGTGACAAGGACCTTGCTGCATTTACCTAAACGGTATGTTCTCCTGAGCCACTGAGGCCGTGCACCCTTGTGCACGGTGCAGGAGCACCCTATCGCTGAGTCATGTCACTGAGTTTCCTGTCCAAACCGGTTTCTAGTGGTCAAACCCTGACGCATGGCTTTGCGGCGAATGCGATCGCGTTTGCAGCGGTCGCAGTATCCCTGGCACTGTATGCGACCCTGCGCCCCCTAATGGCGGGACATATCAGCCTTGTGATCCTGATCCCATCCCTGCTGTTAGCAGCCGTGATTGTTGATCGCAGCTCAGTCCTGCTCTTGACTGTCCTGGGCTTGGCGTCGGTCTTGGCCTTAATCGGTCTTGATGCGCTTCGCCAACCGGCAAATCTCATCGAATTGGCGGCCTATGTGATCCTGGGGCCCTGTTTTGCTTACGGTGGATGGCGGCTCAAGGTGTCCAATGCCGCCGCAGCGGCGGCGATCCGCGAGGCTGAAGAACGCGGTGCGCACCTGCAGTCAATTCTCGACACGGTTCCAGACGCGATGATTGTCATCGACCCACGGGGCGTCATTTCCTCTTTTTCTGCGGCGGCTGAACGGCTGTTTGGCTGGCAAGCGAGCGAAGTGATTGGTCGGAACATCAGTGAATTGATGCCTGAGCCCTACAGGTCGGGCCATGACAACTATATCAAGCGGTACATGGAGACTGGTGAGGCACGAATTGTCGGAATAGGGCGCGTGGTCGTTGGTGAGCGTAAAGACGGTTCAACCTTTCCCATGGAGCTTTCCGTAGGGGAGATGAAGTCCGGAGACAGGCGGTATTTCACCGGCTTCGTCATGGACTTGACCGAAAGTCAGGCTGTAGCCCGCCGCATGCAGGAAATGCAGACGGAACTCATTCACGTCTCGCGATTGACCTCCATGGGTGAAATGGCCTCGGCCCTGGCCCATGAACTAAACCAGCCACTGTCGGCGATCGCCAATTACATGAAGGGGTCTGTCCGTCTCCTTGAGGCATCTGCCCCAGACCTGTCCAAGATCAAGAGCGCCCTTAGCGAGGCCGGCGACCAAGCCTTGCGCGCCGGCACCATTATCCGAAAACTCCGCGAGTTTATAACCCGTGGCGAGGCCGAGACTCAGGTTGAGCTCCTTCCTAAGCTGATTGAGGAAGCTGGCGCGCTGGCCATGGTCGGGGCCAAGGATATGGGTATTCGGCTTCTGTTTGACTTGTCACCAAGGGCCGATCTGGTGATCGTAGACAAGGTGCAGATCCAGCAAGTGATATTGAACTTGATGCGCAATAGCTTGGACTGCATGGCAGATTCACCTGTCCGTACCCTCACTGTTGCCACGTATTTAGATGACGAGGATATGATCGAGGTCTCGGTTTCCGATACGGGTCCTGGGATTGATCAAGACGTGGCGGGGCGGCTTTTCCAACCCTTCGTAACAACTAAGGCAGATGGAATGGGCGTGGGGCTTTCGATTTGCCGCACCATTATTGAAGCCCATGGGGGAAAGATATGGTTTGAGGCTGGACCTGGGGGTGGCACCAGTTTCCGGTTCACCCTGCGGCGCGCAAAGGCAGAGGAAGATGCCTGAAACCCCGATGGTTCATTTGATCGATGACGATGAGGCGATGAGAACCTCCTTGTCATTTCTGCTGGACAGCGCGGGGTTGGATAACGCGGTCTATGCCTCCGCAGAAGCCTTTCTCGAACTTGCTAGCGATGACGCCAGGGGCTGCATCATCACCGACATTCGCATGCCCGGCATGAGCGGAATGGATCTGGTAGCGCACCTGAAATCGAAGGGCACTAAATTGCCGGTGATTGTCATCACCGGCCATGGGGATGTTCCCCTTGCCGTTGAAGCTATGAAGAACGGGGTGGCCGACTTTCTTGAAAAGCCCTTTGATGACGAGATACTTCTCGCGGCTATTCATCGGGCCCTGAGCGACCACGGGCGCGAAGGTAATCCTACCGGGGACAGCACCTTCGCGTCCGTCCTGGCCACATTATCGCCGCGCGAAACTGAGGTTCTGCGCGGGGTCGTTGCCGGAAAAGCCAATAAGATCATCGCCTATGAACTGGGGATCAGTCCCAGAACGGTCGAAGTCTATCGCGCCAATGTCATGGCCAAGACCGGCGCAAAGGGTTTATCCGAGCTGGTCCGCATGGCGATGTCCGCCGGCTTTTAAGGCGCAGTACGCCGATCATCCGTACCTTTGCGATGTATCAAGGCTAGCCGACGGTCGCCGATTTAAGGATCGCTCTCCCGTCCGCCTACAAGCCTGCAATGCGCCAAATCTCTTCCACACCTCCGCCTGTTTATCTGGTCGATGACGATCAGGCCCTGCGCACTGCGTTGAAGTTTTCGCTCGAACTGGAAGGCTTTGACGTGAGGACCTATGCCTCCGGCGAGGACTTATTGCGCGCGCGATTGCCCCGCCGCGGCGGTTGTTTGGTTTTGGATCAGAACCTCCCTGGCCTAACCGGCCTCGAAGCTCTTTCTGTCCTAAGGAGCCGCGCGATTAGCCTCCCAGCCTTGCTCATCACCAGTCACCTGACTGCAGCTCTTCAGGATACCGCCAAGCAAGCCAAGGCCACGGTGGTAGAGAAGCCGCTGCTGGGCGATGTTCTGGTCGGTTGTATCTGGCGCGCCCTGGATGAAGCTAAGCCAGCGTAAGGCTGTCTAGAGCATAACAGCGTCAAGCTAGGCAGGCAGCGATCTTGCTGTATCGTGCCTCCCAATCACCTGGGAGGCAGGAACATGACCCTAAAAGATCACGCGAGGCTGACGCCTGAAAAGCCCGCCATGATTTCAGCGGAAACTGGCAAGGTCGTCACCTTCGCTCAGCTTGAAGATAATTCAACGCGGCTTGTTCATTTCCTGCGGGCGCAAGGCCTGGTGCGCGGCGACCATGTGGCCATTTTGATGGAAAACCACCTGTCCTTTATGGACTTGGTTTGGGCGGCCTATCGCGCCGGACTCTATGTCACTTCGATCAACCGATATCTGCCGCCAGACGAAGTGGCCTATATCGTCCAGGATTGCGGCGCAAAGGCCCTGGTCGCCTCCTTTGGCAAGCGCGATACAGCGGCGGCGCTGTTGGAGATGATCCCCGATTGCCCCCTACGACTGATGGTCGACGGGACCATCCCAGGTTGGCAATCCTATGAAGAGGCCCTAGCGCAAAGCTCTGCGGTGCCCCTGGACGAAGAGTGGATGGGCGACTCCATGCTCTATAGTTCAGGTACGACTGGACGCCCGAAGGGTATTCTGCGCCCCCTACCCAACCTTTCGACGGCTGAGGGCATGGCCCTGCGCCAGTCGGTCAATCGCTACGGCCTTAGCGCGGACTCGATCTATTTATCCCCTGCCCCGCTCTATCACGCAGCGCCCCTGTCATATGTCCTGACGGTTCAGTCTTTTGGTGGCACGGTCGTAATGATGGAGCGTTACGACGCCGAGCAAGCCCTGAAGTTGATCGCTGATTACAAGGTGACTCACAGTCAGTGGGTGCCGACCATGTTTGTGCGCATGCTGAAACTGCCGCCGGACGTGCGTCTAGGGTATGACCTCTCCAGTCACAAGGTCGCCGTGCATGCAGCAGCGCCCTGCCCGGTTGAGGTGAAGCGGGAAATGATCGCCTGGTGGGGCCCTATCCTTTACGAATACTATGCCGGGACGGAAGCCTCAGGCTCGACCTTCATCACCAGTGAAGAATGGCTGAAACATCCAGGCTCCGTCGGAAAAGCTGCCCTGGGAATTCTACATATCTGCGATGAAGACGGCGCTGAGCTTCCAATAGGCGAGACGGGGCTTGTCTATTTCGAGCGGGAGACCGCAACCTTCCAGTACCACAATGACCCTGAAAAAACCCAAGCTGCACGGCATCCATTGCACGCCAATTGGAACGCTTTGGGAGATGTCGGTTATCTTGATGACGAGGGGTACCTCTACCTCACTGACCGCAAGGCCTTTATGATCATATCAGGCGGTGTGAACATCTATCCTCAAGCCATTGAGGATGCCCTGGTCACCCATCCCAAGGTCGGCGATGTGGCAGTCTTCGGGGTTCCCGACCCAGAAATGGGCGAAGCCGTGAAGGCCGTCATAGAACCTGCGCCCGGCGTAGAGCCGACCGAAGAGCTCGCTCAGGAACTTCTGGCCTTCGCCCGTAGCAAGCTTGCCCACTATATGGCCCCAAGATCGGTCGACTTTATCGTGGAAATGCCCCGACTACCGACCGGCAAACTTTATAAGCGACTGCTGCGCGACACCTATTGGCAGAACCAGGACAGCAAGATTTGACACCATGTCCGTGCGCCTGACCGAGGGGGCCTATAGCGTCCTTCTCACACCAGAGGTCGGTGGGGCTCTGTCAGGGGCTTGGTACAGCCACCATGGCGTTCAATGGCCTATCCTCCGCCCAGCCGGAGACATCCTCCAGGATGTGACGGACTCAGCGTGTTTCCCCATAGCGCCATTCTGTAACCGGCTACGTGACGGGCACCTCGGGTTTCGGGGTCAGGACGTGCGACTTCCGCCAAATATGCCCAGACAGCGCCATCCGCTGCATGGCCAAGCTTGGCAGGAACCCTGGATCCTACAGTCGCACACCTCAAGCACAGCCACGATGCGGTTCAGGCACAGTCGGGGACACTGGCCCTGGCTCTATGAGGCCCACCAGAGCGTTGAGGTGTCAGAGACCGGGATCGTCATCGCACTCACCCTGACCAATCTGGACAGCGCGCCAATGCCAGCTGGAATTGGATTACACCCTTATTTTCCGTCTACGGAATTCACACACCTGCGAACCCAAGTCAGCTCCGTCCAGCTGACGGATGGAGACACCCTCGCAACGGGTGACACCGCTCCGGCAGAGTCAGCCTATGATCTGACCGATCGCCGCATTTCGGGGTCTGGACTCGATCACGGGTTTGCAGCCTGGTCAGGAGAGTTGGAAATTATCTACCCCGACTATGGGGTGCGTATGACCGCCTCGCCCAACGCACGCTGGCTGCAAGTCTATACGCCGATCGACGAAGCCTATTTTTGTGCAGAACCGGTCAGCCACGCTAATGATGCCTTTGCTGCGCCTGAGACGTCTTGGTCTGACCTTGGGGTCAGAGTGCTGGAAACGGGAGCCTCCGTTCAGATGGACATGCGACTGCAAGGCTTCCAAAGATAAGCAACGCAGGGACAAGCGAGGGAGATAGCAACCCAGCAGGCACCGGCAGGTCTGAGGACCGGCTTTTATAGACAGCGCCCTAGACCTTGGCCGCCCGCTCTGATTTCAGCAGGGCCGTGAGTTCGGCCACAGCTTGGGTCAATTGCAGGACTTCGCGGTCCCTTAGCGCGTCAATCTTATCATGAAGTAGCTCGATCTCCAGCTCGGCCTTGATGTTTACATGATAGTCGTTCTCGGCCTCTTTTCGGTCGATTTCCTGCTGCCGGTTCTGACTCATCATGATGAAGGGGGCGGCATAGGCAGCCTGAAAGGACAGGGCGAGGTTCAGCAGGATAAAGGGATAGGGGTCCCAATGTCGGATATAGGCAGTCACGTTCAGAGCAATCCACAAGACCAGTATGGTCGATTGGATTATGATAAAGCGCCAGGATCCCATGGTGGCTGCGACGGTGTCGGCGATCTTTTGCCCGACGGTCAGGTCATCTGGGGATTTTGACGCCCATTTCTGCCGCAGCTTCCGCCGCTCCAACCTCAGTTCGGCCAGAATTTTCAGTTCGGCGTCATGAATATCGTTGGCAAGATTGGTCGACATTGAAGGACTCCCTTATCTCTCGGGGCTTATCTTGCCCTAAGCAAGACGCCCGTGCACGATTATGCGATGAAGGATGTCGCCGAGCCTTCCCTAGGATCCTATTTCATGCCCCGCACAGCTCTTTTCCTCACCTTGGCAATGCTTGGCGGCGTGAGTAGCGCGACGGCGGCAAAATTGGACCACCCGTCCCCCATGCCCAAGGTCGCTGTTTTGATGAAGTCTGTGGTGGATAAGGCATCAACCGATCTGTTCAATCGGGCGGGCAATGCAGATCCGGCAAATGGGGCAGACCAGATCCTGCCAGACGCCAAGGGTTGGGCCGCAATTGCGACGGATGCGACCCGGTTGAAATCCATTGCCTTGGAGCTGCAAAGCCCCAAGACAGGGAAGATCGGCGAGGTCAACTGGATGGTCCAGGCCCGCGCCATGGAGTCGGCCTCGACTGCAGCCCTACACGCCGCAGTGGCCCGCAACCCAGGCGCATTGGCCCAGGCGGCCAACGACCTCTCAGACACCTGCAGCGCCTGCCACGCCGTTTACAAAAAGCAGAGATGATTTGCTCGGAAGTGGATGTCTTAGAACCCTAAGGGTCGCGCGCTTAGGGTCTTAAGCGGCGGACCCGCCGGCATGGCAATTGTCAGAAATGGTCAGTGAGGCTTGCCCAGGACGCAGATGGACTGACCCAAGGCACCTTCGGCGGTAATCGCATCACTGCCCCCCCTAAGATCGAGAATCTCCATGCCAAGTTCGTCGGCCCAGACTTCAATAGTACCGCGATCGATAAAGGTGTTCATTGGCGCAACTGCGCCCTGTTTGGCGAGCTCAACCGTGTCCCGAAAAATCTGCAAATGCACCGGCTGGCAGAGTTCTAGGAATGAAAAGACGATGCGGCCGCCGGGCTTCAAAACCCGCCGAGCTTCTTCAAGGTACCAATAGCTTTGTTCATGCTGCAGGTGGGTGAGCACGGAATAAAAGCAGACCATGTCCGCAACACCATCAAGGTCGGGGATGTTGATGTGGTCGACCACCTCAAATCGCCAATCAGGCCGGGCGGCGATAGACTTTGCATGTGCAATCAAATCGGGCACCAGATCCAGGCCCAGATAGCTGCCTGTCATCCACTCTGAGAGCGGCTTGGCGAGGCGTCCCGATCCACAGCCGACATCGATCAGACGCCCGTCCCGCGGGAGACCATAGTGACGGACCAAGGCAAGCTCGAGCGCGCCGATCTCGGCAAAGTTCCCGCCGATTGCGATTTCCATTGCCTCATTGTGGGGCATGACGCCCTTGAGCAGGTCCACAAAGGCGATATTGACCGCCTTCAGACCCTGAGGGCGGACCTTAGCCCCTGCTGCCACGCCCATCCGGGTCAGGAGGCTACGCCCAAGCCGTCGCAGTTGTGTTGTCAGCATGTCCACCCTTAAACCGATCTCGGCCGCAGGACGCGGTACCCAGATCGGTCGAACCGCCGCAAAGGGCGAGGTTACCCAGGGAGTGTCAATTGAATTGACCGGCGACGCCCATATTCCGCGTCAATTTCTCGCACTTAGATCAGAGCGACGCGCTTTTCATTGGCGGCGGCCAGGGTTCGGCCAATGGCATCGACCAAGTCGTCCATACTGACGGACGTGGAGAGTGTGGTGTCGTCGTGGGCAGCCTTAACATCGCCCACAATCTTCAGGGCCTTTTCGGCAGAGACGATTAAGACAGGAATCTTACCCTTGGAATCGCCGCAGGCGCGAATTTCCCGCAGGGCGGTCAGACCGTCCTCACCCGGCATGAGCAGATCCATCAGAACCAGATCATAGTCGCGCGTCTCGATTACGGTCGGTCCCGTTTGGGTGTCCTGCGCATCATTGGCGGCAAAATCTGCAAGGCCAAGGGTTTCACGAACAATATGATGGTTCAGATCACCATCATCACTGCAAACAATGCGCATGGTTGTGTCTCTCGGCCCACTCAAACCAACAGCCGGAGCGCCCGACCTTTGCAAAATGTAACGGAGCGTGATGAATACGGAATTAAGGTCAGGGTTGTGGAAGTGAATATTTCGCCGCGAAACCGCCGTTGCGCTTCAAGCGATGGCGACTAAGGTCTTTCCAACAAACCTAGGGAGAATGATTTGGCGCATGTGAGTGAGGCGACCCTGCCGGCAGAAACGGCAGCGGGGGCTAAGCCCTCCTTCGCGGTCAAGGTGTTCTATGCCCTTGGACAGTGCGCTCAAAGTGGCGGTTTTGATACCGCCTTGGGTCTTGTCTTCTTTTACTACACGGCGGTTTTGGGATTGTCTGGAGCGCTGGTCGGGGCGGCCCTTGCGGTCAGTCTGGCCTTTGACGCTGTGGTCGACCCAGTCGTCGGCTCATGGTCAGACAATATGAAATCCCGGCTGGGCCGTCGCCTGCCCCTGATGATCGTGTCAATACCGCTGATCACCCTGTCCCTTGGCCTGCTGTTCTCGCCGCCAAAAGGTCTTGGCATGACTGGCCTCTGCATCTGGCTGGCCGTCTTCTCGGTGGCTGCGCGGAGTTTCATCTCCCTGTTCAACGTCCCCTATATTGCCCTGGGTGCCGAGCTGGCCTCGGACTATCTGGAGCGCACCCGGGTCGTGGTGTTCCGCTCTGTCGCTGGCATAATTGCTGGAACAACCCTGACCGCCCTGGCCTATTCCGTGTTCTTTGCCAACGGAGGCCTGCAAAGACCCGAGGGTTATCCCGCCTTCGGCTGGACGGTCGCGGCCCTATTGGCTGTGGCCACCAGCCTATCCTGCCTAGGTTTGGCCAAATACGCCGCTGCCCTGCCCCAGCCCGCCCAACACGCCCAGCCCATGTGGCGGCGTCTTCCAGGCGAGATGGCAGAGATTTTCGCCAATCGATCCTTTCGCGTTCTCTTCCTCGCAGCGGTGGTGGTCTATGTGGCAGTTGGACTCAATGCCAGCCTCAACAATCACGCCTTCGTCTTTGTCTGGCGCATGAAGAGTGAGCTGCTGCAATTCATTGGCTATGCTTATCTGCTGGGTATTCTCCTGGGGGTTGGTGCCGCGCCCTCCCTACAAAAGCTCATGGAAAAGCGGACTGTGGTCATTCTCGGTTTTGCCTTGCTGATCGCCAATTGGCTGGTCCTGCAGGGCCTGAAGTTAGGCGGACTCTATGCGCCAATGGGCGCCGCCGCTCTTGTGCCCATGCAGATCAATTCCTTCGTCGCAGGGATCGGTACGGGCCTATTCTCCGTCTCCTTCCCGTCCCTAATGGCCGACGCCGCCGATGAGCATGAACTGCTGTTTGGAACCCGTCGAGAAGGGCTCTATTTCGCGGGTTTGGGCTTTGCCGGAAAGGCCGCCTCCGGCCTGGGGGTTATGGTGGCTGGCATTGCTCTGGACCTGATCCGGTTTCCCAAGAACGTCGGTCAGACGGTCGGGGTCATCTTGCCGCCAGATGTTCAATTTCGGCTGGTCTTGATCTGGGGACCTGTGGCTGCTGTGATCGCCATTGCGTCCCTGATCATCTTCTCTTTCTATGGCATCAACCGCAAACGCCACGCCGAAATCGCAGCTGCCCTGCAAGCAAGGCGCGCTTCCACCTAAATCAGTCTAGGCCTTGCCCATGTCCAAAGACGCTTACGAAAAAGAACTGGCCGCGCTGCAATTGGCCCTGGTGCGGTTCCAGCAGGACGCCATGACGACTGGCGAGAAGGCGGTCATTGTCTTTGAGGGGCGCGATGCCGCAGGCAAGGACGGGGCGATCAAGCGGATCACCGAGCACCTGTCGGTCCGCAATACCCGGGTCGCCGCCCTACCAAAGCCCTCTGATCGGGAGCGGTCCCAGTGGTACTTCCAGCGCTACACCTCTCACCTGCCAGCGGCCGGCGAACTCGTGATCTTCAACCGCTCCTGGTACAATCGTGGCGGGGTGGAGCCGGTCATGGGCTTCTGCACGCCCAAGGAACACAAGCAGTTCCTGGCTGATGTTCCCGTCTTCGAGACCATGCTGGCCCAGAGCGGAACCCGGCTGGTGAAGGTCTGGATCGACATCTCCAAGAAGGAACAGTCCAAACGCCTTGATGACCGCCGCACCGATCCGCTGAAGGTCCTAAAGATCAGCCCCCTGGATGCTGAGGCCCAGAAACGGTGGAGCGATTACAGTGCTGCCAGGGACGAAATGCTCACGGCCAGCCATACTGCCACCGCCCCTTGGACCTGCGTTTGCGGTGACGACAAGGAGGCAGCCCGCATCAACATCATGCGGCTGCTGGTGCACAGGCTGGCCCCCAAAGAGATTGCCAAGCATGTAAATGCTCCTGACCCTGCCATCCTCTTTCCATATGACGTCGCTGCCCTCAGTGACGGCCGACTAGCGCGCTGATCAGTGGTCGAGGTCATCTCGTCCCTCACTGCCCGACGGATGACCCTGGCCGCCCAGGGCTTTGCCCAGGCCAGACCCAAGACAGCAGGCCGCAAGCAGGTGATGCAGACCATTTCGCGGCTGGGAGTCCTGCAGATCGACTCGGTCAATGTGGTGTCGCGGACCCACTACCTGCCGCTATTCTCGCGGCTCGGGCACTATCCCCGGGACCTGCTGGAAGACCTGGCCTGGGGAAAAACTCCAGAGCTGTTCGAATATTGGATGCATGAGGCCTCCCTGGCCCCTTGGTCGACCCAGGCCCTCATGCGCTGGCGGATGGAGGATGCCGCCAAAGGAGTCGGAACCTGGAAGGGCGTCGCCCACTTCCTGAACCACCGCCGGGACTTCGTAGACAGGGTTCGCGACGAGATCGACGTCCGCGGCCCCATGCCGGCGTCAGAGCTGGCGCTTGGGGCCAAGGGCAAGGGCGGCTGGTGGGGCTGGAGCGAGGGCAAGCGCGCCCTGGAATGCCTGTTCTGGGCAGGCGAGATCACCGCTGCCACGCGGCGCGGAACCTTCGAGCGGGTCTATGACCTGCCCCATAGGGTCCACCCAGAACCCGTCGTGTCCACCGAAACCCCACCCCGAGAAGCGGCTCAAAGCGAGCTCATTCGCATCGCCGCAAGGGCTATGGGCGTGGCGACAGAGCGGGATTTGAGAGACTATTTCCGGATGAATGTGGCCGATACCAAGGCCCGCATCGCCGAGCTTCAGGATCTAGGCGACATGATCCCTATTGAGGTGGCCGGATGGGACCAGCCCGCCTGGACAACCCCTGACGCCCAACGTCCCAGCAAGGTCGCCGCCAACGCCCTCCTCTCGCCCTTCGACAACCTCATCTGGTTTCGCGAAAGGACGGAGCGGATGTTCGGGGTCAAGGTTCGGCTGGAAATCTACACCCCAGCCCACAAGCGGGTGCACGGCTATTACGTCCTGCCCTTCCTGCAGGGTGAGGCCATCACCGCAAGGGTCGACCTAAAGGCCGAGCGCAAGGCCGGCTATTTGGCCGTCCAGAGCGCGCACGCCCAACCCTGTGCCGATGACCGCACAGCAGACCTGCTGGCGGCCGAGCTTCACCTCATGGCCAAGTGGCTGGGCCTGAACGGGGTCAAGGTCGCCTCTAAGGGTGACATGGCCGGAGATCTCGTGCGGGCGGTTGGTTAAAGCGGCAAGAGGACATGCATCCATCCCGCCCTCTGACGCGTAAGGTCCTTAGCCCACAAGGACATACCATGCGCAAACCCCTGATCCTCGCCCTGGCCCTGGCGGCCCTGTCTGGCGCCGCCTTCGCCAAGGCACCTGAGCCTGCGAAGAAGATCGACCCCAAGGTCTTCTACAATGGCCGCTGGATCGAGATTGGGCGCAGGCCCATGTTCATCACCAATGGCTGTGTGGCCGGCACCACCGACTATAGCCGCACAGGCGACCTCACCGTCGCCGTGACGGACGGCTGCCGCCGGGACACACCCACCGGCAAGCCGGTCATCCTGCAGGGCCAGGGCACCATCATGGACCCCGGCACCAATGCCAAGCTTAGGGTCCGCTATAACGCCCTGATCACCTGGGACTATTGGGTGCTGGACCGGGCCGACGACTACAGCTGGTTCATCTCGTCTGACCCGACCCTGAAGAACCTCTGGATCTATACCCGCAAGACCCCGACGCCGGAGGCGCTGAAGGTGTTGATCGGACGGGCGAAGGCCTTGGGCTATGACACTGACAAGCTGGAGTTCCCGACGCCGCCTGTGGAGTGACGTCCTTCAGCTCAATAGTGGAACCTGCACTGCGCGATTTCCAGCTGCTGCTGGGGCGCGCTGCCTGAGACGCGATAGACCAGCCGGTCCTCAAGGGTGATCCGCCGGGACCACCAGCCCTTGAGATCGCCCTTCAGGGGCTCGGGCTTGCCCATGCCTTTGAACGGCGTGCGCTGACACTCGCGGATAAGGTCATTTACCCGCTGCAGGGTGTTCTGGTCGCTCGCCTGCCAATGCAGATAATCCTCCCAGGCCTGGTCAGCGAAGACCAGCCTCATGGCTCGATCAGATCGCGCGCCTCGCCTGCGCCGCTGTCCAGCTGCCGGACGGCGTCCAGCAGACGGGTCTGGTTGGCCTCTGTCGAAAGCAAGTGCAGGGTCTCTTCCATGGCGTTCCAGTCGGACAGTGAAACCATCACCACCGACTCCGCCTTCTGCCGCGTCACCACCACCGGCGAATGATCGGCAACCACGCGGTCCATCACCTCCCGGAGGCGCGCGCGGGTATCGGAATAGCTGATCACATCCATATCGGGTCTCCCGATGAATTTATGTACTGATATTCGTACAACAGCAAGGTCGGCGGTCTGACTATAATGCTTTCAAGACTGCATTCATCGAGAGCCAGGCAAGGCAGGGCGTCACGATCACCACGGCGACCGACATGGACCGGGTTCTGCACCAGCAGAGGATTGAACGCCCTCGCCCGAGGTCCGGCGCCAGAGACCTGCCTGACGGCGCCATGGCGGCCTTCGGCGGCAAGCCCTGGCTGAAGCTGGGAGACCGCCTGCACCTCTGGACCCCCGGCGGCTATGCCGACCGCATGGCCCTGCCTGCACAGGACATCGAAATCCTGACCCCGGCTGCAACCCTGGCTGTCCTTCGGGAGGGTTACCGGCCTCAGGTGGACGCATCCCAATCGGCAGTCAGCCATGGCGATTGAGGCGTGCGGCTTTCCAGAGGGCAGCTCCCTCGATGGCCAGAGGGTGAAGGCGGCCTGGTTCCACGACTCCTATCGCGCCCCGTTGGGCAAGGACCACAGGTCCATGGCCGACATTTTCTTCGCCCTGTTCGGTCACCATCCGGCATGGGTGAAGGCGGTGCTGCTGACCCGCAACCGCATCGCCGCCGTCTTTGGGCTCGATGTGCCAGAGGCCTCGGACATCCAGAATCCGGTGCAGAAGGCCAGCTATCAGGTTGGCGACCTGATCGGGCCCTGGCCTGTCTTCTCGCTGTCGGAAAACGAACTGATCGCCGGACGCGACAACAGGCATCTGGATTTCCGACTGGTCCTGCTCCGCGAACAGCGCGCCGGACAATGGAGTGTGGTCGTCTCGACGGTCTGCGAGGTGCACAATCTTTCTGGGCGGATCTACCTCCTTCTCAATGTCTCGTTCCGCAAATGGGGTGTGAAACACTTGATGCTGAACGCGGTTCGCGCTGGGAGATCGTTAGGCTTTAGCGACCTCGGGATTTGTGTTGGCGCTATGAGATGCGACTGCCGAGAGAAAGTCGCCAGCGCCTCAGATCACGAAGGGTATCAGACTGCCGCGCACCCGTCGGGCATAGGCTCCATAGCTAGGCAGACGCGTACGCAGGTCTTTCTCTTCAATCATGATGCGCCCAAGTGTGGCGATGAAATGAACGCCAGTGGCGAGACAGGCGGCCATGCTCCCGAGCCAGAGCGCAGCACCGACGAACAGTAAGAGATTGCCGAGATAGATCGGGTGGCGCACGAAGTGATAGACCCCAGTATCGACCACATGCTGACTGTCGCCTGTCTGATCCTGCACGTTCGGCGTCGCGAAGCGATTTTCCCAAACAGCCAACGGCGTCAGTGCAGCCCCAATCACGACAGCTACACCGCCAAGTCCAGTGAGCCAGGCAGGTGGTGCTGGCAACAGGTGAAGCAAGAAGACGTCCACGGGGATGAAAACCATCCATCCAACCGTGAAGATCACCAGCATAGCCGTGCCTGCGGCGTCGATCAGCGGCTGCCTCTTTTCTCGAGATGCGACCACACTCTGCTGGCGCACCCGAAAATGAGCTGGCCTCCAAATGGCCAGAACAATGTTGCCCACAGCATTGATCGCACCGTACGCCGCCAAGAAGGCCAATCCGCGTGGCCAAAGCCATGTTCCACCTACAACCAGTCCGGCCGGCACCAGCAACGCCATACTTAGGATGGTCAGACCAGATAGGCTGGCCCGCAATGCCAGCCAGATCGCCCGCCCATGGTCAGTTGATCGCATCTCAAGCCCCCATAATATACAATATGTAGATTATGCACCTTGTCTATTATGAGTCCATGGATGAATCAAAGAAGCGACGAGGTGACAAGCGTGAGCGCACCCGCCGCCTACTAATTGGCGTAGCCCTCGAGTTGATATCTGAAGTGGGGTTTGCTGGCGCCAGCTTGGATGCCATCGCTCGCCGCGCCGGCGTTACGCGCGGGTCAATCTATTCAAACTTCTCCGGGCGTGACGACCTCATGATGGCGGCTATCGCTTCGCAGGGCATGCGTCTCGACCGCGACTTCACTGAGCGTATGCCGTTGAGGACGCAGCTTCGGCGCTTTGCCGAAACTCTACTTGTGCAGTTTCCAGCCGGTAAGCGCGATGGCAGTCTGATCATCGAGTACCAGCTCTATGCAATGAACCAGCCTAGGCTGCGGCCTCAGTTGGCTGCGGCCTACGAGCAGATGTTCCGCGTTATGACAACAGCGCTTGCCGAGCAATACGAGGGAGAACTGGCGATCAGCGCCCATGCTCTAGCACTGGCTGTGCAGGCGCTCACAATGGGCCTCGTCTGGCAGTTCATGCTGACGCCGGATGAAGTCCGCCCCGACGAAGTGATCGCTTTGTTCGAGGCGCTTGCCTATGGCGCTGAACGCCTTTCATCCAAAGAGCATGAATTGTGAGAGGATTAGGGGCGCTTGTTTCGCCTCCAGCAGCCCCCTACCCCTCCCCCACCGTCACCGCATGCAGCCGCGCATAGGTCCCGCCCCTAGCCACCAGCACCGCAT
>CAITHQ010000064.1 GCA_903892305.1 uncultured Alphaproteobacteria bacterium | reverse complement strand
CACCGAGAATGGTGTCGGTACCCGCACCGGCCGAAAGAGTATCGTTGCCGAGGTTGCCGAAGATGTTGTTGTTGCCAGAACCGGCGTTGATGCTGTCATTGCCCTGACCGCCATAGAGGCTGTCAGCGCCCGTGCCCGCGGTGATGGTGTCGTCGCCGGCATTGCCGTTGACAGTATTGGCACCCTGACCGGCCGCGACGGTATCGTTGCCAGCGCCGCTGAGGACGTAGTCGTTACCACCAGCTGTCGTGATCTGGTCAGCGCCTGCTGCGCCATAGACGGTGTCGTTACCGCTGGCACCGCCGCTGATCGTGTCATTGCCCGTCGCAGAGACGGATGCAGCGTAGATCACGTCATTACCTGTGCCGCCGGCCAAAATGGCTGCGTTCTGAGCCAGCGGGCTGCCGATGAGCAGCTTCGAACCGTCAGAGAAGGTCGTGGCAGGTGCGTCGAAGCCGGTGAAGTCTGCAGCGCCACCGCCCAGGGTGACTGTGCGGCCGTTACCGGTCACAACCACGTTTGCGAAAACCTGAGGCGAGGCACCCGAAGCTGGGACGTTCGCAACATAGGTCACAGTGTACTGCGATGCCGTAGTTCCGGCTGAGAAGATCAGGGTATCAGAACCCCCGGTCGTCAGGGCTGCCGCTTGGGCTGCCGTGATCGTATCAAAATAAAAGGTCGCCATTTAGCTCTCCAGTCGTGTGTCACAAAACCTTCGAATCGCTTGCCCGCCGGGATGGCGCGGCGAACTCGCCCCGAAGGTGCGCTCAACTTAACCACGACGAGTCGCGGCTAATGTTAAACGAGCCCAATTGAACGCCTACCGGATGCTCGGTCTCAGCGCAACACTCTTTTAGCGTTTCGGGGGGCCGGTGCGCTCTTTTTGTCGCACGCGGTTAACCATCATGCAGGGCATTGCCGATGGTGTCGGTCAGGGGGCTGATAATGTAATGCAGGACGGTATTCTTGCCCGTGGTGATCTGGGCGGTGGCTGGCATGCCAGGAGATAGCTTGGATCCCGCAGGTAGGTTTTTGGCGATTTCGCCGGGCTCAATGCGCAGATCGACCCGGAAATAGCCGCCACCGCTCTTCTCATCGATGATCTGATCGGCAGATACGGCCGTGACCACGGCTTCGACGGTCTTGGACTTACGGGCGTTAAAGGCGGTCAGGCGGACCTTGGCCTTCATACCGAGGTGTACGTCGTCCACTTCGCTGGGCTTGATCTTCACCGAGACGATCAGGGGGCTGTTGGCGGGCACTATGCTCATCAGGGCTTCGCCAGCCACGATGACACCGCCCTGGGTGTACTGGGTCTGTTGCAGGACATAGCCGTCCACCGGCGACTTCACCACAGTATCGGCCAGCATTTGCTTGGCCGCGGTCAGGCGGGGCAAGACATCGGTCAGGCTCATCTGCATCTGGCGCACGCCATCGGCGGCCTGGCTGACCCGCTGGTCGCGCTGGGTGGCGATCTGCATGCGGGTTTCGCCCTTTTGCTCCTGGGCCTGGGTGATCTGGGCCACCAGCTGGCCGCGACGGCCCGCAAGATCCGACAGAGATCGCTGATAGCGCAGGATCAGGGTCTTGGGGGCAAAGCCCTTTTCATAGAGGGTCTGATAGCCGGCCAGCTCTTGCTGGGTCAGCTTGATGCTGTCGTCGGTGGCGTCGAGCTGGGCCTTGATGCCGCCGATATTGGCGTCAATCTGTTGGATCCTCTGGCCCAGGATATCGTTCTGGCTTTCGTAGAACTGCAGCCGGGTGTCGAAGAGGAATTCCTGGTCGCGCATGAGGCCAGCGATCACAGGCTCAGAGGCCCGCGCCATCATCTCGGCGGGGAAGGTGACTTTGCGCTTGCCCGTGGCTTCGGCCTGATAGCGGGCCAGCTGGGAGACATAGGCGTCCACCTGGCTCTGATTAATGTCTGCCGAGGCCTTGGCCTGGACGGAGTCTAGGATCAGCAGGGTCTGGCCCGCGGCGACCCTTTGGCCTTCCTTGACGAAAATCTGCCGAACAATGCCGCCGCTGATATGGCGGATTTCCTTGCGGTTGGACTCCACCCGCACGATCCCCGGTGCCATGACCGCGCCGGTCAGGGGGGCGAAGGCCGCCCAGATCAGCAGGCCCACCACAAAGACCCCGACCAGCACACTGCCGACCATCATCGGGCGTTGCAGGCGGCGCTCTAGATTGGGATCAAGCTCCTGGCTGCCCATGCCAAAGACGGGGGTTACATAGGGCTTGATATTGGCAAGGTCGAGTTTCAACGGCCGGCCTCCACAGCGCGCAGGGCCGGAGTCGGCGCAACCTTGGCCATGACCGCATCCCGGGGCCCAAACAGCTCCATCCGGCCATCACGCATGACCAGCATCTTGTCGGCCGAGCGGAAGATGGTCGGCTTGTGGGACACCACGATAATGGTCGCCCCATTGGCCTTTAGGGTTTCCAGGGCCTGCATCAGGGCTTCTTCGCCCTCGGCATCCAGGCTGGCATTGGGTTCGTCCAGAACGATCAGCTTGGTCTGACCCAGGATGGCGCGGGCCAGGCCGACCCGCTGGCGTTGACCGGCAGACAGGGCTTGGCCGGTGTCGCCAAGGTCGGTGTCATAGCCATTGGGCAGGCGCAGGATCAGCTGATGGATACCCGCCACCTGGGCGGCCCAGATCACGTCGGCGTCGGCAACCCCATCACGGAAGCGGGCGATATTGTCGCGGATGGTGCCGGAAAACAGCTCAGTATCCTGGGGCAGATAGCCGACATTGCGTCCGAAATCGGTGCGATCCCAGGTGGAGACATCGGCCCCATCCAGTCGGACCGTGCCATTGGTCGGCGGATAAATCCCCACCAGCAGGCGGGCCAGGGTCGACTTACCAGCCCCAGACGGGCCGATAATGCCCAGCATCTCGCCCGCTTCAACCCGGAAATTCAGGCCCAGCAGGATGAACTTATTGCTGCCGGGCGGGGCCCAGTTGACCCCCTCGACCGAGACCTCGCCCTTGGCCTTGGGCAGGACCGTGCCTGACACATTGGCGGGACGATAGCCCTCGAAAATCTTCATCAGTCGGTCATAGGCCCGAGTGCCATTCATCAGCGGATCCCAGGACCCCACCAGACGTTCAATGGGCTGTAGGGCGCGGGCGGTGAGGATCATGTTGGCGAACAAAAGACCCGAATTGATCTTGCCCTCGATGACCAGATAGGCCCCGATGGCGATGATCAGCACCTGAATGGCCTGCCTTGCGAACTTGGTATAGTTCGACAGCAGGCTCGCCCGATCCGAGGCGACGGAGCTGCTGTCCATGGTAATCTGGCGGAAGCTGGCCCAGCGCTTGCCCAGGGCCTCAACCATGCCCATGGCGCGCACGGCCTCAAGATTTCGCAGGGCTGCGTCGGTAAAGCCGTAGGATTTGATGGCGGCCTCATTGGCCTCGCGCATGGGCGGACGGGTGACCTGATCCTGCAGGACGGCAATCCCAAACAGCAGGGCGGCACCAGCAAGGGTCACAGCCCCGACCAGAGGATCGATCAGAAACAGAATGCCCATATAGAGCGGCAGCCACGGCAGGTCGAAGACAACACCGAAGGGCGAGCCGGTCAGCATTTGCCTGAAGGTGTCCAAATCCCGCATGGCCTGGGACTTAGCTTGATTGGTGCCGGCCATATTGCTCTGGAACAGGGCGGCAAACACATGGCCAGACACCCGCTGGTCCATGAGAACGCCGAAATTGATCAGGACCTTAGCGCGATAATGGTCAATGACGCCCGACATGACAAAGGCCAGCAAGACGCCAACGGTAATGACCATCAAGGTCTCGATGCTGCCACTGGTCATCACCCCGCCATAGATGTGGAAGGTATAAAGCGGCAGGGCCAGATAGAGCAGGTTCGAGGCCAGGCTGAAGGCGAATGCAAACAATAGAGGGCTGTAACCCTCCTTGACGGACCGGGTCAGGGGATTGTCCGGCTGTGCTGCCAACGGATTAAAGATTTTCATGCGCTGTGCGCCGTCCTGCTAAAATCCGCCCTCAAGGGCGTCACATACCATCGCCAAATATCGTGAACGAAATCCAAGCTGGCGAGACCTTGGACTGATTTTCTTACCGGAAAGGCTGAATTCGCGCGACACATGATTGCGCTCAGTCCCGTTGTCAATGCGACGGGACCGGAGCTCAGGCTTGCCTGAACCAGGAAATTGGGCCTGATCTGCATTCCAGTCCTGCGAAATTGCGTTAGCCTAACCCCGTGCAGAAGCGAGAGGCATCTATAGTTGGCTAGGATTGCGATCATCGGAAGCTGCATAACGCGGGACTTGTGGCCATTTATGGGCAAGGACCCCTTTGACCTGCTCTATGTGGCGCGAACCTCCCT
>CAITHQ010000063.1 GCA_903892305.1 uncultured Alphaproteobacteria bacterium | reverse complement strand
GAAATTTCCGTGGTTCTCGGGCGATCGGTCCTGCCTATGGCCCAGCTGCTGAAAATGGGCCGGGGTGCGGTTATTCCTTTGGATGCCACTGCCAATGATGAAGTTTGGATCTTGGCGAATAACTACCCTGTCGCTCGGGGGGAAATTCAGATCAATGACGAGCGAATTTCCATCGCCGTCACCGGCCCCGCCGATGTCTATGACTTTATGGCGGGCGGAAACTCGTAGAGTGCTTTCCCTTTAGATTGAATTATCTAAAGGGATAAAATCGCTCTAATTCAAAAGCTTAGGGCGTGGTTCGAGGCAATAGCCGGTTTCCACTTATCGCCACACGCTCTAAACGCTTCACAAACCCGCCGGGCTTTGCTACGCCCCGCGGCTCACCACGCGCGGTCGTGGCGGAATTGGTAGACGCGCAGCGTTGAGGTCGCTGTGGGGCAACCCGTGGAAGTTCGAGTCTTCTCGACCGCACCAGTGATACAGAGTCTAAGCCAAGGCTGACGAAACGACGAGTCGACGCATCTAGAAGGGGGAGGTCCGCATGAGCCGCGACGCCGATCACCTTGAGGATGCTCGCCCTATCGCTGATCTGACAACGACCGCTGAGGTCGCCGAAGATTTGGAGGATATGGCGCTTGGTGAAGACTATGCTCTAAACCCCGACTTTGTTGCCATGGTGGTGGACGCGGCTGATCGCGGCGACGCTGAGCGTTTGCGCGAGCTCTTGGCCGCTCTGCATCCGGCCGACGTGGCCGACCTCATGGGCTTTCTCTCCCAGGGCGACCGGGAGGAGGTCCTGGCTCACCTCGATCCAGAGGCTCTGGCTGAGATCCTCTCAGAACTCGATACGGAGATCCGGGAAGAGATTCTCGAGCAACTTCCATCCTCCACCCTGGCGAAGGCCTTGGGCGAGATGGACTCTGACGACGCAGTCGACGTGGTCGAGGACCTGGAGGATGACAAGCGCGCCCAGGTGCTTGCAGCCATGGCGGAAGGCGATCGGACCGCTATTGAGTCCTCGCTCTCCTACGAGGAAGAAACGGCTGGCCGCCTTATGCAGCGGGAAGTGGTTTGGGCACCACAATTCTGGTCTGTCGGGCAAACCATAGATCACTTCCGCAAGGAGGCTGAGCGTCTGCCGGAATTGTTCTTTGATATCTACGTCGTCGACCCGTCCCATAAGCCGGTTGGCGGGATTCCGGTCAGCCATTTGCTAATGACGCCGCGGGATGTGCCTCTGGCGCAGATTATGGGTCAGATCACCGAGATCCCAGTGGATATGGACCAGGAAGAGGTGGCCTATATCTTCAACAAGTATCACTTGATCTCGGCACCCGTCATCGAACCGGGCGGCCGCTTGGTGGGCCAGATCACTGTCGATGACATCGTCGGGGTCATCCAAGAGGAAAGCGAAGAAGACATTCTGGCCCTAGCCGGGGTGTCGGATGCTGGCCGCGACGCCGACATTGCCGGCATTGTTCGGGCGCGCCTGCCGTGGTTGCTCATAAATCTTGTTACTGAGGTGGTTGCGGCCTCCGTCGTTGGCGTGTTTCAGGATACAATTGCAAAGGTGATCGCCCTGGCAGTGCTGATGCCCATTGTATCGTCCCTGGGCGGAAACGCCGGGACCCAGGCCCTGACGGTTGCTGTGCGCGCCCTCGCTAGCCGGGAACTTAATGCGGCCAATGCTCTTCGGGTTATCAATCGCGAGCTGATTGTTGGCCTGCTCAATGGCCTTGCTCTGGCATTGGTTATGGGGTTAGCCGTCTTTGGCTTCTATCATGACCAGAAGCTTGCCCTTGTGATGTCCCTGGCCATCATCGCCAATCTGTTTGTGGCCGCGTTTGCTGGGATTCTGGCACCCATTGTTTTAGAACGCTTGGGCCGTGATCCAGCCGTGTCATCCTCTGTGGTCGTGACCTTCGCAACAGATTTCATGGGCTTTCTGGCCCTGCTCGGGATTGCCCGCCTCATCTATCACTAGACCGGCCCCGTTCTTGCGGCACAGCCTGCGGACGCCTAGGCGTTTGTGTCAATTTGGGTCAATGGGCGATGAAACCGCGATATCAGGTCTCCAAAGCCGCCATAGAAATCATCAAGAGTTTTGAGGGGTTTCTTGAGAGGGCTACGCAACTCGCCGATGGTCGATGGACGATTGGGTATGGCCACACCAAGAGCACCAGTCAGGGCTCGGAAGTGTCTCAGGCGGATGCCGAAGCCCTGCTGATTTATGATCTGATCTCGGTGGCTGACGCCGTCAACACCCTGACCTTTACTCCCCTGTCCCAAAACCAATTCGATGCCCTGTGCGCCTTTGTTTACAATATCGGGGTTGAGGCATTTAACGGCTCGGACGTCCTTCGATACATCAATGAAGGGCGGTTACTTGAAGCGGCCTTTGCTATGGAATTTTGGCGGCGAGCGGAGTTTCATGGGACCTCGCAGGTCGTAGACGCCATTGTCCGGCGGCGCGCGGCTGAAAAGACCCTCTTCCTCAAGCCAGAGCAGGGCTGGGTGCCGGTCCCTTCTGCGATCATGAGACCCACCCGTGACGATGAGACTCTGGGGCCTGCGCTCAGCGAACCGGTGATCGAGCCCGAAGTCACGTCGGAGGGCGCTGATGTCTATATTGAGCCGATTGAGGCAGCTCCTGAGCCCATGGAGATACCTCCTGAGTTGCCAGAGCCATTAACGCCGCTTGCGCCCGTTGCAGAGCCTCTGCTCAATGAAGCGCCAGCCAGTACGTCCTTGCCTCTGGTTTCGGCTTCGGCTTGGCCCCTCAGCTTTGATCCAGGCGATGGAGCCTTGAGAGCTAAAATTCACCCTGAGGTCCCTGAGTTCCTGCCCGTTGAGCCTGAGGTCGTGCCAAGTCGGGAAAGTTTCGATTTGTATCCCGAGCCGCTGCCAGCACCTTCTTCGCCAGCACCTTCGTCACCAGAGCCTTCCTCGAATGAAGTCTGGCGGATTGTTGATCGCCCCCGGGTGAAACTTAAGCCCATCCTCATGATCGCCTTACCGGCTCTGGCACTCGCGGTCGGAGGGGTCTGTTGGTCAGGCAATGTGACCGCAGGCGAGGGACTGTTTCATCCGTTCCTGATTGGGGCGGTGGTCTGTCTGATCGGGCTCGGCGGCCTCAGCTACGCCGCCTACACCTTCCTGGTTCAGCTGGGTTATATCGAACCCTCCTATGACCACGACGATAGCGAAGCCTAATGCGATCTTTTGAGGTTGGGATCTACGCCCCCGCCTCGCATGGTCCGTCGGCACGTGATAGTTTGCCGTCATGATCCCGAACCATAATCCCTCCATGGATTTCGCCCTCGGCGAGACCGCTGACGCCATTCGTGAAACAACCGCGCGCTTCGCCGCTGATCGCATCGCCTCCATCGCTGCTGAGATTGATCAGACCAACACCTTTCCGCGGCACCTTTGGCCCGAAATGGGGGCCTTGGGCCTGCATGGTATTACGGTGGAGGAAGAGTTCGGCGGCCTTGGTCTTGGTTATCTTGAGCATGTGGTTGCTATGGAAGAGGTATCCCGAGCCTCTGCATCGGTCGGCCTCAGCTATGGGGCGCACTCTAATCTCTGCGTGAATCAGATCCGACGCTGGGGGTCGGAGGCGCAGAAGCGGCGCTATCTGCCCGGCCTGATTTCTGGCGCGCATGTGGGTTCTCTGGCCATGAGCGAAACCGGATCTGGCTCAGACGTGGTCTCCATGCGGCTCAAGGCCGAACGCCGGGGTGATCGGTTCGTCCTCAACGGGACCAAGTTCTGGATCACCAATGCGCCTCACGCTGATGTGCTGGTGGTCTATGCCAAGACGACGCCGGAGGAGTCCAGTAAGGGCATTACGGCCTTCCTGGTGGAGAAGGGCTTTAAGGGTTTTTCGGTCAGTCAGAAGCTAGACAAGATGGGTATGCGCGGTTCTGACACCGCTGAGCTGGTATTTGAAGACTGCGAAATTCCAGAAGAAAACATCATGGGTCCGCTGAACGGCGGGGTCGGCGTGCTGATGAGCGGCCTGGACTATGAGCGCGCGGTCCTCTCGGCGGGGCCACTTGGTATCATGCAGGCCTGTCTCGACGTGGTCCTGCCCTATGTGCGAGAGCGCAAGCAGTTCGGCAAACCCATCGGCTCCTTCCAGCTGATGCAGGGCAAGGTGGCCGACATGTATGTCGCGCTGAATTCGGCTCGCGCCTATGTCTATGCTGTCGCCCGGGCCTGCGACGCCGGCATGACCACACGGTTCGACGCGGCGGGGGCGATCCTGATGGCGTCAGAGAATGCGGTGAAGGTGGCCGCTGAAGCGATCCAAGCCCTAGGCGGTGCCGGCTATACGAAAGACTATCCGGTGGAACGGCTCCTGCGTGATGCTAAGCTCTACGATATCGGTGCCGGGACCAATGAAATCCGCCGCTATCTGATTGGGCGAGAGCTGATCGGGGCGTGAGGATTGCGGCGAGAAGCTCTGCTTGGTCCCCAACTCGAAATGCGAAAGGCCGCCCTGTCGCCAGGACGGCCTTTCCATAGTCGGACCGCAGAGCGGCGCGCGACCCCTAGCCAATCAGTGGCTCAGGCGCGGACCCCGTAAGCGGAGGTCCAGGTCACGATTGCGGCCTTGCGGCTTTTACTATGAGACACTGGATCACCTCCTTTCAATTGTTGAACAAGACCCCGATATGGGCACGGATTCGCGTTCCCGCAAATAGGCGATCTAAGCTTGGTTGCCTGTGTGACGGCTTGGCCTGCGGCGCAGGTCGATGACTGCCTTGGTGAGCTTGGATAGGGCGTCCTTCATGGTCTGGTATCCGGCACTGACCGCGGGCTCATAGGCGGTCCAGTCGCGAATTTCGACACCGGCGACTTCAGGCAAGATCAAGAGATCGGTGGCCTCGCGTGAGGCGATCAGGTCGCGTCCCGAGGACACGGTGGCAGCACGCATAAGTAAGGAGACAATCGGGGGGCCCTTGCGCCACTGGCCCGACAAAATCCACCGCCAAATCGAGGCAGGCCGCGCGACATCATCGGCGGTGATGGAGCGGCCTCGGGTGACATCAACGCCGACAATGGGCCCCAAATGGGAGGCCCGCATAATGTCGGCAGGAAAATTCTTGAGAACCGCCCCATCGACCAGAACATTATTGTCCAGGGTTGCTGGCGGCAGAATACCGGGCAGGGCGATTGTTGCGCGCAGGGCGTCGCGCAGGGTCCCCCGGCGATGGACGTGATAGGCACCCGTGGTCAGGTTTGAGGAGACACAGAAGAAGGGCAACCACAGATCAGCGATCTGAACATCGCCAAAATGTTCCTGCAGCCGAACGTGAACCTTTTCGCCAAGGGTCATTGCGAGAATGGGAAGGGCGATGTCGTCGAGGGGGCTAGAGTCAACGAAGGCGGCCTTGATCCGCTCGTCCATCTCTTCGGTCTTCCAGCCCATGGCGACGCCGGCTGCAATTACGCCACCCATTGAGGCCCCACAGACGAAATCAATAGGCGCACCCTGTTCCCGCAAGGCGCGAATGGCACCGATATGGGCATAGGCTCTGGCACCGCCTCCGGAGAGGACGAGGCCCACCGACTGTCCGGTCAAGACGCGGGCTATGCGCGCAAAATCCTCGTCTTCCTCCCTACGCAGGTGAAACAAACGCGCTGGCATGGCGGCGTCCATCCATGCTTCAGATCCTTTTGGCCATCTGACCCCAGCCTTCTGGACCAGAATGAGGTCTACGAGGTTCTGCGCCTGGAGGGGATCGCCCACGCGCATTCTGCCATCCGCCGGCGGGGGCATGTCACCTCGACCCACCCGGAACAGGCGGTCCACCTGTCGCCCAACCACTTGTCGCCAGGTCAAATTGTCGGCTTCGGCTGCGTAAAGCACGAAGTCATAGTCGTGCTCGACATTGGAGAACCATTCGGTGGGCGCATGCTGGGCCTCTGCGCCGATGACGGTCACAGTATAGCCGAGCTTGCCAATCTCCTGGGCGATGTGGTCCACGATGGGGCGGAGGGTCACAGGTTCGCCAAGGGGGACAAACCCATAGACCGACGGCACCCCTGCTGTGCTCTTGGTCGCGGCCTGACGGCTGCGAAGGATCATCAGCCGCGCCAATTCGATCATGACGGCTGGGCTGGCGTCGCAGGACTCGAAGAAGACGTCTCTCGGCAGGGCAAAGATTTCTGAGTCTCGCAGGGCAACGACGTTTCCGCTGTGCGGGATGCCTGCAATCAGACTCATTTCACCGGCGGGTTCCCCCGGGCGTATGACCCCCAGAAATTGCGGTTCCATGCCTTCTTCCTGGCGAAAGGCACCAAGCCTGCCGGCTCGCAGAAGGTAGAGTTGATCGGAAGGGTCACCGCTTTGGAATAGGGTGGCACCGCCGGGGAGCGAGAACCATGTTGCCTCACCCATGGCTCGTTCATCCTCGAACAAGCGAGCCAGGGCCGAGTTTGTCGGAACATCAGGCAGGGTGACCACGAAGCGGGATGCTAGCTTGCGTCGCCGTGCGGCGCTATGCCTTGCATATGCCCGTTCTGAAAACCGCCCTCGACACCTCAAGCCCTGTCTTCAAGGCCAATGAGCAGCTTAACCGAAGTCTCGTCAAAATCCTGCACGAGCGGACCGCCTTGGCGGCGCTCGGAGGACCTGAGGAGAGCCGCAAAAGGCATGTAGCCCGCAAAAAGCTTTTGCCCAGGGATCGGGTCATGCGCCTGCTCGACGCCGGTTCGCCTTTTTTGGAAACGGCGGCCCTTGCGGGTTTTGAGCTCTATGACAATGAAGCGCCGGGCTCAGGTTTGATCACCGGTATTGGCCGGGTCAGCGGTCGGGAGGTCATGATCCTGGCCAATGATGCCACGGTGAAGGGCGGCGCTTATTTCCCGATGACGGTGAAGAAGCATTTGCGCGCCCAGGAAGTGGCGCTGCAGAACCGACTTCCCTGCATCTATCTCGTGGATTCTGGCGGGGCCAATTTGCCGCACCAAGCAGAGGTCTTTCCCGACCGGGATCACTTCGGTCGCATCTTCTTCAATCAGGCGCAGATGAGTGCCCAGGGCATTGCCCAGATCGCCTGTGTGATGGGGTCGTGTACAGCTGGCGGTGCCTATGTGCCGGCCATGAGTGATGAGACGGTTATCGTGCGTGGGGCTGGGGAGGAAAGTCAGGGCACAATCTTCCTAGGCGGCCCACCTCTGGTAAAGGCCGCGACCGGTGAGGTGATTTCAGCGACGCAGTTGGGCGGCGCTGATACACACGGTCGACGCTCTGGCGTCGTGGATCACGTCGCCGCTGATGACGATCACGCCCTGCAGATCGTCAGAGACATCGTCGCAAATTTGAATACGCATAAGCCCGACACTGTGGTTCTGAGCGAGCCCCGCGACCCTCTTTACGCCCCTGAAAGCCTCTATGGAGTCGTTCCGTCCGACGTGCGGGCACCCTATGACGTGCGTGAAGTGATCGCCCGTATTGTCGATGGCTCGGAGTTTGATGAATTCAAGGCGCTCTACGGGACGACCTTGGTCACCGGGTTCGCCCGGATCTGGGGGCAGCCAGTGGCCATACTGGCCAATAATGGTGTGCTGTTTTCCGAGAGCGCGCTCAAAGGCGCTCATTTCATTGAACTGGCCTGCAAACGGGGGATACCCCTTGTCTTCCTACAGAACATTTCTGGCTTCATGGTCGGTGGCAAGTATGAGGCCGGGGGCATAGCCAAGGATGGTGCAAAGCTTGTGATGGCAGTGGCCTGCGCCGAGGTTCCTAAGTTCACCGTGCTGATCGGCGGGTCTTTCGGGGCTGGCAATTACGGCATGTGCGGTCGGGCCTATTCGCCCCGCTTTCTATGGAGTTGGCCAAACAGCCGGATCAGCGTCATGGGCGGCGAACAAGCTGCCAGCGTTCTAGCCACAATCCGCCGGGATGGACTGGAAAGCAAAGGCAGCCAGTGGTCCCAGGTTGACGAGGAGGCTTTCAAGATGCCGATCCGCGAGCGCTATGAAGCTGAAGGCGACCCCTATTTCGCGACCGCGCGGCTTTGGGATGACGGTATTATTGACCCGGCACAGACCCGCGATGTGCTTGGCCTGTCGATTTCTGCGGCCTTGAATGCCCCCATCGGCGAGACCAAGTTTGGCGTATTCCGAATGTAATTCCGCAGCCGCTGAATTTGCGCAAGGACAAGAGTCGCTGAGTCTGGGCGTGATAGGCTCTCAACTGAAACGAAAATCTGAAGGAATATCCTATGACCAATCCCATCGCCGATCCCATGGTCGAGGGCATGGACAGTAATGACTCCTCAGGACTGGTTGGGATTGAAGCCACCCCAGCCGGGGCTGTGACCATCACTTTGCGCAGGCCAGAGGCCCGCAATGCCTTCAACGCTGAACTCATCGAAGCCTTGCACGAAGCCTTCACCACCCTGCAGGGAGCCGAAGGTGTGCGCGTGGTGTTTCTGCGGGGGGAGGGGGGAACCTTCAGCGCAGGGGCCGATCTAGAGTGGATGAAAGAGGCGGCCCAAAGGACCGAGGCCGACAATCACGACGACGCCTTGCGTATGGCTCTGATGCTGAAGGCGCTTTGGGATATTCCGGCCCTGACCGTGGCCCTGGTTGAGGGCGGTGCCTTTGGCGGTGGTGCTGGTTTGGCGGCAGCCTGTGACATAGCCGTGGCGACGACAGCTGCCAAGTTCAGCTTTTCAGAGGTTCGACTTGGTCTAATTGCCGCGACCATCAGCCCCTATGTGGTCGACGCGATTGGACCGCGGGCGGCGCGGGGTTTGTTCGCCACTGGTCGAGTTTTTGACGCCGCTTATGCTGAAAAAATCGGACTGGTGACGGAGTGCGTTGCGGACTCTGAAGAGCTAATCGCGGCTCGGGACCGTATTTCCAATGAGATGCAATTGGCAGCTCCAGGTGCTGTCGGCGACTCCAAAGCCCTGGTTCGCGACGTAGCGCATAAGGTTATTGATCGAGGGCTGCTGGAAGAGACAGCGCGCAGGATTGCCCGAACCCGGGTGAGTGAAGAAGGCCAGGAGGGGGTTTCGGCCTTCCTTGAAAAGCGCAAGCCGGTCTGGGCCCAGACCTAACGCCGATTTGGGGTGAATTTCCCCTCGCGTCCCCGCTATGCTGCGATCTTGGTTGGTCACACGGGGCACGGGCTTGGAGACGAATATTCAAGATCTTGCGGCGGAGGACCTTATGGCGGAAGAGGTCGCCCGCGCATCGCGCCATAGTCTTGCCTTGGGCACGCCATGCGCAAATTGTCAGACGCCGATCCAGGGGCCTTGGTGCTATGCCTGTGGTCAGAAGGCAGAGGTCTTTCATCGCTCTATTCTGCATTTGATTGGGGAGGCCTTCGAGGGGCTGACCCATATGGATGGGCGGGTTTGGACAACCTTGCGACGCCTTATTGTGCAGCCGGGGCGACTGACACGAGACTATCTTGACGGCAGGCGTGTGTCGCAGGTTCCGCCCTTCAGGCTTTACCTTGTGGTTCTGCTGCTTCTGTTCATGTCGGGGTCGGTGATGGGGTTGGTGAAGCCCAAGGATGGCTATCACCTCATAAATGCGACCAAGCCTGGAGAGGTGCATTTCGACACCAAGCTCGACAAGAGCAAGGCCGATTCCCCCCTTGGTATCTGGTTTGAAAAACGAATTGTCGCAGCTGCGGAAGACCCAGAAAAGCTCATCTTGGCCATGGAGCACTGGAGCCATCAGTTCGCGATTCTGTTTGTCTTGGTGGCGGCACCCCTGCTGACCCTCGCCTATATCTTCCAGCGTCGGTTCTACGTTTTTGACCACCTGATTTTTTCCATGCACTCCCTGGCGTTCCAAGGTCTGCTCTTGTCTGCGGTCTTGGTGATTGGCGGATGGATAGGGGCTGCGCCGACCTTGCTGGTTCTCGCCCCAGTGCATCTGTTTTTCCATATGCGTGGCGTCTATCAGTCTAGCATTTTTGGCACATTGGCCCGCATGGCCTTTTTGTTTGTCGGTTCCTGCTTCGGTTTTGCTATCCTGATGGCGGCCTTGGTGATTGTTGGTCTGGCCCAGGTGCACTGATCAAATGTTCAAGTCCGTTCTCGTCGCAAATCGCGGTGAAATCGCCCGCCGCATTTTCCGTACAGCGCGTCGCATGGGTATTGCGACGGTCGCTGTCTATTCTGATGCTGATGCCGAGAGCGCCCATGTTCGCGAAGCTGACCAAGCCCTATGGATTGGCCCAGCACCTGCCGTAGACAGCTATCTCCGCGCCGATGCCATCCTCGCAGCCGCGCTGCAATCCGGGGCGGAAGCCATTCACCCAGGTTATGGGTTTCTCTCTGAGAACGCCGATTTCGCAGAGGCGGTTCAATCTGCCGGTCTGATTTGGATCGGCCCGCCAGCAAAAGCTATTCGCGCCATGGGCCTTAAGGATGCTGCTAAGGCCCTTATGATTGAAGCGGGCGTACCTGTGACCCCTGGCTATCTCGGGCAAGACCAGGATCCTCTAAGATTACAGGCTGAGGCGGACCTGATCGGCTATCCCGTTCTGATCAAGGCTGTGGCCGGTGGTGGCGGCAGGGGTATGCGCAGGGTTGAGTCGTCTGACGCCTTTCCAGCGGCCCTGGCGGCCTGTCGGCGAGAAGCCGCAGCGGCCTTTGGCGATGACCGCGTCTTGCTTGAGAAATACGTGTCCAGGCCTCGGCATATTGAAGTTCAGGTGTTTGGCGATCAGCAAGGACATGTCGTCCATCTGTTCGAGCGCGACTGTTCTTTGCAACGTCGACACCAAAAGGTCATCGAAGAAGCACCTGCGCCGGGACTGAGCGATGCCACCCGCGAGGTGATCACCTCTGCCGCCGTAAAGGCGGCGCAGGCTGTGGGCTATGTCGGGGCGGGCACGATTGAGTTTATCGCTGATGCCAGTGACGGCCTTCGTGCCGATCGCATCTGGTTCATGGAGATGAATACCCGCTTGCAAGTCGAGCACCCGGTCACCGAGGCGGTCACGGGGGTGGATTTGGTGGAGTGGCAGTTTCGGGTTGCGTCCGGCGAAGGTTTGCCTCTAGCCCAGGACGATATCCAGCTCTTTGGCCATGCCATCGAGGCGCGTCTCTATGCCGAAGCCCCAGCGAACGGGTTTTTGCCGTCGACTGGCACCTTAGATCACTTCTGTCTGCCAGATGGCGTCCGCATCGACAGTGCGGTTGAAGAGGGCGATGAGGTTTCACCCTTCTATGACCCCATGATCGCAAAGTTGATCGCCCACGCGCCGACGCGGGAAGGTGCATCGGATCAATTGGCGGAGGCCTGCGCCTCGGTTGAAGTATGGCCAGTGAAGACTAATGCCGGATTCCTGGCACGATGCCTTGATCACCCCGACTTTATCTCCGGGGCGGTGGACACTGGCTTTATTGAAGCCAGACTTGAGGAACTGACCTCCAGGCCCAAGCCGTCTGATGACCTGCAATCCCTTGCTGCCGCCGCCATGATTGCCTCTGATGAAGCTTCGGATAGTCCCTGGTCTGAGCTGAAGGGGTTCCGTCTGAATGCAACACCCTCGGCCCATCTTCGACTCTATGTCGATGGAGAGGCTTGCGAGGCCCCGATTTCCGACGAAGATTTTGAAGCCGACATCTTGATGGTGGACGGCGCCGTCGTCCTTTTTGAGCGTGGCGAAACCTACACGATCGCCGTGAGGCCGCCAGTTCGTGACCTAGCGAGTCTGGCTGCGATCGATGGCGAAATCCGGTCGCCCATGCCCGGAAAGGTCGTCTCTGTCGGGGTCGCCTTGGGAGATCGTGTGACAAAGGGCCAGGTGCTGATGGTACTGGAAGCCATGAAGATGGAGCACGCTTTGACGGCCGCTTTTGACGGGGTGGTCGAAGCCCTTTCGGTGACGGCCGGAGATCAGGTCAGCGAAGGCATTGCCCTAGCGCGGCTGAAGGGACACGCGGCGTGACTGTGCACATGCTGCGCCTATGTGTGGGATGCGAGTCCATCGAGGAGCTTCTGGATTGGCACGGCTCCCGCGGCGGTCCTTGGACCCTACATACGCGGATGACGCCAAAACGGGCTGAAGACATGCTCGATGGTGGTTCGCTCTATCGGATATTTAAGGGTGTAATCCTGTGTCGGCAGCAAATTCTCGATATCCGAAAGATCGGAGAAGGGGCGGCTGCGCGGTGTGAAATGGAATTGAGTCCAGACATCATCAAGGTCGCGCCGACACCTCGGCGACCCTTTCAGGGATGGCGTTATCTCGATCCCAAGGATGCGCCAGCTGACCTTGCGTTGAACGGCAGTGCAGAAATCCCCGATGAACTCGCCCGTCGATTGCGGGAAGTTGGTGCCTGGTAACTTACCTATTGTGGCATGTCTTACATCTGTCCACAAGCTGGTGCCGACGCCGCGTTGACGATCCTTCTGACCTGAGCACAGGGTAAATTTGTAGTTGTTCGGCATGGTCCGAGCTTGAAGTGGAGCGTTTCGTCCATGACCCAACCCAAGGTCATTGTAATCGGCAACGAAAAGGGTGGAGCGGGGAAATCGACCCTGGCCATTCACCTTGCCACAGGTTTGCTTCACGGCGGCGCTTCGGTTTCCGTCCTTGATCTGGATATTCGCCAACAGTCACTAGGCCACTTCTTCGCCAACCGGCGCGCCTGGTTGGCGGCAAACAACCAGTCTGCCCCCATGCCGCGTGAACATGTGCTTGAAGCCAAGCTGGCTGCCCAGCCAGAGGACATCGTGCTGGCGCGTTTCCTTTCAGCGCTGGACGAGGCCGCAAGTTCTGACTTCATTCTGATCGATACCCCAGGTGCCGATACAGCGCTCAGCCGAGCTGCGCACGGCAAGGCTGATCTGATTGTCACCCCGATGAACGACAGTTTTGTGGACTTCGACACACTTGGAGTCGTCGATCCCGTGACCCTAGAGCTGAAGCGGCCAAGTCTCTATTCCGAAACTGTCTGGAACAGCCGAAAGCTGCGTGCGATGGAATCTGGTCTATCCATCGACTGGGTGGTTCTGCGCAATCGTCTTGCACCAACGGAAGCCCGTAATCGTCGCAGGGTCGATGAGCGGGTGCAGGCTTTGTCACGGCGGGTTGGTTTCAGGATCGGTCCCGGTTTGCGCGATCGCGTGATCTATCGTGAGCTCTTCCCTTTCGGTCTGACCGTGGCGGATCTGTCTCCCTCCATAAAGCCCGTTGCCATGAGTTTGCAGCACGTCGCTGCGCGGCAGGAATTGCGGGCCCTCATGGCATCTCTCAACCTGCCTCTGGGCAGTGCGGCCTAGGACGCGCAGAAGTGATCTATTTTCTGGCGGGCGGACTGGTTCTTGCCGTCCTGGCATGGATGCGTCGATCTGGGCCACGGCTTAAACACCGAGAGTGGCGGCTACTGTCAGGTGGACTGGCCTTGGCTGCCTTCGTCGCCAGCGCCTATGTAGCCATTCGTGGAGCATGGTCGCCAGCCGTTATACTTTTTCTCTTGGGCCTCTGGCTTGCCTCAACCACCCGTGGCCCGACAGTCTCAACCCAGGCACCTCAGCCTCAGTCCATGGCCGAAACCCAGGCGCGTCAACTTCTTGGGGTCGGGCCTCAAGCGGGGCGAACTGAAATTCTTGCTGCTTATGGTCGCCTGATCAAGCTTGCCCACCCCGACAAAGGCGGAACTGACGGTCTAGCGGCGCAGATCAATGCGGCCCGCGACTGCTTGCTCAGCAAGCTGGGTCCTGTCGGTTGACAGTCGACGCAGACCTAGCGTCGGTGCTTGTTCTGCGGTTTCACCTTCCCCTGGGTTGACCACCATACAGGCCTGTCGTTTCTTTCTGAGCGACTGGCAGGCTGATCGCGCGGAATCGGCATCAAAGCCTTTGAATTGGGCCTTCCAGCTATTTCGCCCACCGTTTGCAACAATCGGCGAGGTCGATTGGGTTAGGGATGCGAAGCGCCTACCGATGAGCTTGATCTGAGATTGGGCCAATTTCTTAGATTTGAAGGCTCCCACCTGGATCGCCCAGGTATCTCTTTGAGGCTTTTGCTCTGAACGCGCGGAGACATGCAGTGCGGTTGTCTTTGGATCGACGATCTGGAACTTTGAAAGATTGGCCGGGGCGGGGGCTGAGGTGAAATAAACCTGGTCTGGCTGCGGTTCGGTGGAATCTGGGTTAGCATTCGGCTGCGAATAGACCGGCGGCGGTTCAAACATGTTCTGCGCGACGATGATTTTTTCACCACCCTCACGGCGGGACATGACATCGAAACCGGTCAGCATGAGCCTTTCCGCCGTTTGATCCCGCAAAGCGTTGGACGGGCCCCCTAGAACGACTGTGACTATGCGCCGATTGCCCCGAACGGCAGAGACCGCGAGGTTATATCCTGAGGCATTGGTAAATCCAGTTTTCAGCCCATCGACCCCCTGCATTCTTCCCAGCAGACCGTTGTGATTGTTCATCACCTTGCCACGGAAGGTGAACTGCTGCTGGCTGAAGAGACGGTAGTATTGTGGGTAGTCACGCATGACGGCGCGGGACAAAATGGCAATGTCCCGGGCCGTCGAGATTTGCCGACTGTCAGGCAGACCCGACGCATTCACGAAATGAGTGTTGGTCATACCCAGATCCTGCGCACGCAGGGTCATCATGGCCGCAAAACGGGCTTCAGACCCGCCCAGGGTTTCTGCCAAGCCGACGGCAATATCATTGGCTGATTTGATCGCAAGCGCCTGCATCGCGTCTGACACGGTCAAGGTATCGCCAACCGGCAAGCCAAGCTTGGTTGGCCCCTGGGCAGCGGCGCGAGGCGAAATGGTCACAAGGTCGTCAGGTTTTAGCTGACCCGTCGAGAGGGCTTCGAAGGTCAAGTAAAGGGTCATGACCTTAGTAATCGACGCTGGATAGCGAAGGCTGTCTGCACGTTTGGCGTACAAAACTTCGCCAGAGGCGGCATCAACGACGATGGCGGCATATTGAGGACGGAGGGTTGGGGACTGCAAGAAGCTGCTTGCTGCCAAAGCATGAGGCGCAAGCAGGGTCGCGGAAATGGCGATGCCAAATCCAATTGCAGCCATAAGGCGGCGGGCGCGCTCGATCATGAGATTCGTCCGTCGAAAAATAAGCCGTCGGCAGGAAAGCCGACTTTGGGGATACTACATGACAGCTAGAGCCTTGCGCCAGGGTAAACAAAGTTTGACCACGCGACTTTGTGAGCATTTTTGATAGATCGCTGCCGAATGGCGTCCCCGATTGCTGCGCTGCACAATAATTCCTTGACTGCTGCAGTGCAGCATGAGAAATATCATTCGTTTTCAAGGCGAAGTTTTCGCCTCCTGCTACCCATTCGGCTCTGATCGCCGTCGTGTTCCAAAACCTGGAGACTTCCAATGGCTGCTGCGCAAACTGCCAAGTCAACCGTCGAACAAATCACAACTGCCGGTAATTCAGCCTTCAAGGACGCCGTAGATAAGTCCCTTTCGGCACTGAACGATGTTAACGCCCATTCAAAAAAGAACCTTGAGGCTGTGATCGCCTCGGTCACCGCTGCCGCGAAGGGTGCTGAGGCCCTGACCACTGAAACCCTGGCCTATTCTAAGACCGCTATGGAAGCCCAAGTCGCCGCTGCAAAGTCGATTTCTGGCATTAAGAGCGTGCAGGAGCTTTTCGAACTGCAATCTGGGTTCGCAAAGTCTGCAATGGAGTCCTACATGGCTCAAATGGGTAAGGTTTCTCAGATCATGAGCGCTTCAATGAAAGACACCGTGAAGCCGATCAATGAACGGGTCACCGCGACGGTTGAAGCCTTCCAAGCTGCCCGCTAATCTTCGATCTACGCGATTAAGACGAGCGATAATTTCAAGGTCCGAAGCCGAAAGGCCTCGGGCCTTTTCTTTTTGGGCGATTGCCACGGAGAATGAGGCGCAGGCCCGCTTTCCCAAAGGCACAAATCGGGTCTAGAACGGGGCCATGTCAAACGTTCAAGAACGCCTTTCCGCCGCTGGGATTGTCTTGCCCCAGCCCGTCGCCCCCGTGGCCAATTACGTTCCCTACGTGCGAACCGGCAATCTGGTGCACATTTCAGGGCAGGTCTCGATAGACGCCTCAGGAGGCGTGAAGGGTATTGTGGGCGTTGATGTGGATCTTGAAACGGCGCGAAGCGCTGCCAGGATGTGCGGCATCAACCTCTTGGCCCAGATGAGAGCGGCCTGCGAGGGAGACCTGGAACGGGTGGTAAGAGTGATCAAGCTCGGCGGGTTTGTTCAGGCTGGTCCCGAATTTTTTGATATCCCTCAGGTCGTGAACGGCGCTTCTGATGTCATGGTCCTGGCATTCGGCGACGCCGGAAAGCATGCGCGGTCTGCGGTAGGGGTCTATCGCCTGCCGCTGAATTTCGCGGTGGAAGTCGACGCCGTCTTGGAGGTTAAGTGAAGACACAGTTTGGCCAAGCCTGGGAACTCCTGTTTCATCCTCCTATCGCGCATCGTGGTCTCTGGAATACTGACGGCGCACCGGAAAACTCCCTAGCTGCTTTTCAAGAAGCCTGTGAGGCGGGATATGGCATCGAGTTGGATGTCCACCTTTCGGCCGACGGCGAGGCGGTTGTCCATCACGACTATAGCCTTAAGCGCATGACCGGCCTGGAGGGGCGCATAAGCGACTATACCGCCAACGATCTTGGCAAGATGAAGTTAAAGGGCACGGATGAGGGTATACCGACGCTGCTGGAGACTCTGGCCCTAATCGGTCACCGCGCTATGGTGCACGTGGAACTCAAGACGCCCTTTGGCCAGGTGGGGCCCCTTGAACAGCGGGTGCATGAGATCCTGATTGATCATAATGGCCCTGTCTGTGTGATCGGATTTAACCCCTACAGCCATGCTTGGTTTGCGGAAAGATTCCCAGGAGTCCTTCGAGGCCTCGACAGCTGGGCGTGGTCGGATGAGGCACCGCACCTGTCGAAAGAGCAGCGGGAATCGTTTGCTCGCTTGGAACAGATGAAGATCGCTAAGCCGCATTTTCTGGCCATGAGTACAGATACGCTCACCGATCCGAAGGTCGTGGCCTATCGTGAGGCTGGCATGCCAGTTGTAACCTGGACCGTGCGAGATCCTGCTGTATGGGACTCCGTCAAACCCTATTGCGACAACCTGATTTTCGAGGGCTTCAAGGCGTGAACCTCAATCCGACGGTGAAGGTCAGCCGTCGAGTCGCTGAGCTTGGACGGGAGGCTTGGGACGGTTGCGCTCTCAACCCAGCCTATGCCGCTAATCCCTTCGTCATGTTCGATTTTCTGGAGGCAGTCGAAGCCTCTGAGTGTGCCGTAGAGCGTCAAGGTTGGGGGCCCCAGCATTTATCGATCGAAGATGAGGCCGGCCAAGTCGCCGCCGTCATGCCGCTCTATCTGAAGTCCCACAGTCAGGGAGAATACATCTTCGACCACGCCTGGGCTGATGCCTATGAGCGGGCGGGGGGCAGCTATTATCCAAAACTCCTAAGTGCGGCGCCCTTTACCCCAGCAACAGGGCCCCGGCTATTGGTTCGACCCGATGTCGTGCCAGAGGCGGCATGGGCGCTCTTGCTCGGCGGGGCGACCCAGCTCTGTGAGACATACGGGGCCTCATCTCTGCACATCAACTTTCCCACGGATGCCGAATGGATCTGGCTTGGGAAGCAGGGCCTGGCCATGCGCGAGGGCCAGCAATATCATTGGCATAATCAAGGATATGCCGATTTCGACGCCTTCTTAGAGCAGCTGTCGTCGGGGCGTCGCAAAACCATCCGTCGTGAGCGACGAGACGCCCTAGCAGAAGTTGAAGTGGTCGCCCTGACGGGCGCTGACCTTAAAGAAGAGCATTGGGATGCCTTCTATGCCTTTTACTTGGATACCGGGTCGCGCAAGTGGGGTCGGCCCTATCTTAATCGCGCCTTCTTCTCGCGGCTCGGGGAGCGCATGGCCGATCGGGTCTTGCTACTTATGGCGCGGCGGCGGGGACGATGGGTGGCGGGTGCCTTAAATCTAATTGGTGATGACTGCCTCTATGGCCGTAACTGGGGCTGTGTTGAGGATATTCCCTTCCTCCATTTTGAGCTCTGCTACTATCAGGCCATTGAATGGGCGATCGGTCGGGGTCTCTCGCGGGTGGAGGCTGGGGCTCAAGGACAGCACAAGATCGCGCGGGGGTATTTGCCCGCTGCGGTTCGCTCAGCGCATTATATTGCCGACCCAAGGCTTAGAGCCCCGGTGGAAGACTTTGTCCGGCGCGAGCGAGCGGCGGTCGAGGGCGAGATGGAGTGGCTTTCAGAGGAGTACTCGCCTTTCAAGAAAGACGGGTAGAGCCCTGATTTTAGGAGTTATTTTATGAGCCTCGATGGCCATTACGATCCTTCAAACATTTTCGGGAAAATCCTGCGTGGGGAAATGCCCAGCGCTAAGGTCTTCGAAAATGACGATGTCTATGCCTTCATGGATGTCTTTCCACAGACGCGTGGCCATACGCTTGTGATCCCGAAGCGTTCGCAGGCCCGCAATTTCCTCGAGGAGTCGCCGCTTCAGTTGGGGGCCCTGATGCAAGGGGTGCAGATCGTTGCCAAGGCGGTGCGGTCGGCGCTGAATCCAGATGGCTTGGTGATTACCCAGTTCAACGGCACAGCGGCGGGGCAGACGGTCTTTCACCTGCATTTCCACGTAATTCCACGTTGGGAGGGACAGGCCGTCGGTCGACACGCCAGTGGCGGGATGGCTGATCCGTCCGAGCTACGGGCCCTGGCAGCCGAGATCGCGGCAAAGATCGAGGCCTAGCGCCTGTGGTGCCGGGTGGAGCGCCGAGCCTTAGATTTTCGAGAGGCTGGGGGCTTGAAGACGACTGGCGGTGGGTCATCGTCCCAACGGGCGTCAATGTACTTCTGACCACTTGCTACGGCGTCTAGGGTTCCAAGATCCTGGCCAAACTTTTTCCGATAGGCCCAATAAGCCGCCATGACTTTTTCAACATAGTCCCGCGTTTCAGGTGCGGGCATGCATTCGATGACCATGAGGCTGTCATCGTCTTCACCTAGCATTTGCGCCGTTTTCTGTAGGGTTGCAGGTCCCCCATTATAGGCTGCGACGGTACGGAGAATGTCGTAGCCGACACCTTGATTCATCAGCCAGGTGACGTAGTCCTGCCCAACGCTTAGGTTGAAACTGGGATTGAAGAGCGGGCTCATATCGTCCCTAAGACGGGTGTTTCCACTTGCGTGGACCGCAGTGTCAGGCATGAGTTGCATCAGCCCAACAGCACCTGCAGACGATACGACGCCGGGGTTGAAGCGGCTTTCCTGGCGCACAATGGCGTAGACCAAGGCCTTGGGGATTGTGAAGCCGCGACTGGGGTAGAGTGCCGGTGTCGGATATTCGGGCTCTGTGGCAGTGCGGATCGCGGTTCCTGTCGGCCTCTCGACGGTCAACTCAGAGTTCAGGGCCAAGGCTAGTCCAGACCAGATATCTCTCATTTGACCCGGGGTTGCCTGGGCAATGCCGGCTCGCAATTCTTGACCTGCCTCTTCGGCTCGGCCGATTTGTGCAAGTGCAGCGGCGCGGTGGGCGCGTGGATCATTTTGGACGAGGGCGATGAGGTCTCGATCTGAAACAATTGGGAGTTTTACGGCAGTGCGCACCTTGTAAGTTCGGGGCGCAGTCTCAAGAGGCAGGGGGTCACCAAGCGCCTGCAACTGGGCCTGCCGCTCTGCGATCATCCCATAGAAGGTTTGGGGCGCTGAAGCCGCCTGCCGAAGATAGAGTCCAGTTCTAAGCCGGGCTGCTGGATCCTGAACCGCGGTTGCATCAGCCGATCGTGCGGCCCAGTAAGCCGCGCCAGCTCTGACCCAGATGTTTTCTTCTGGATCATGGGATAGGGCTGAAAAGCTTGTTTCGGCTTGTCCAAAGGATTTCAAGCGATAGGCCGCCATGCCGGCAACCCAGCGGTCGCCCATTTCTAGGGCGAGATCTAGAGCGCGCTTGGGGTCGCCGTTGTAAAAGGCCAGTCTCGCCTGCCGCGCACCGTCCATATCAAAGGGGCCACCGGTGCCTGGTGGCACCAGGATCGTCATGCTCCAATCTAGGCTGGCAAGGATTGGCTGGGCGAGGGGTGGATCAGAAGGCAATTTTCGCCTCGCCGCCAATTGTGCCATGCGCTCAGCAGGGGGCAGGTCAGCATATTGCGACACCCAGTTGGCCAATTCGCCGTAGTTCGACTTGTGCGCGGTGGGGTGCATTAACTGACGGAAAGTCAGGTATCCGCTCAAGGATGTATCGTTGATGTCGACGGCCAAAAGAGCTGCGCCGACAAAGTCGCCTTGATCAACCGATGTGAAGGCGAGCTGATATTTAAGGGCGTCATCTGCCGTCAACGCCTGCGGAGCTGCGGCCCAAGCACTCGGTGCAATGAGGCTCAGAGCGGCCGCAAAACTCGCGCCGATGAACCCTTTGAGCACCGTCATTCAAACCCTCTGGGGAAGCAGCCGATGGCCAGCCCGCGCTCCATTGGTTGGAGCAACTTGTTCTTTAAGGGGCGGGATCAATCCCGGAAAGGGGTTAGTCTGATCGGACTGGTCAATCCTACTTGATCAACGCGAGGGGCGATCAAGTCGCTCACTCAGGGTCAGAAGGTCTGCCCAGGCCATTTTTTTGGCCCCAGGTTGCCGAAGGAGAAAGGCGGGATGCAGAGTGGCCAGGGCTGGTATTTCGATTTTACCGTCAGAGCTTCGCCATTCGATCCAGCGGCCGCGGAGGGATAGGATGCCTTCATCTTGCTTCAGCATGGCCTTGGAGGAGGGACCTCCGACACAGAGCAACAACCGCGGTTGAATAAGCGCGATGGCCCGCTCGACAAAGGGCATGCAAACGGCCTGCTCCTCAGATGTTGGATTTCGGTTTCCGGGAGGACGCCAAAACACTGAATTGGTGATGAAGACTCTATCCGAAAGGCCTGCGGCAGCGAACATCTTGTCGAGCAACTGACCGGCGCGTCCGACAAAGGGAATACCTTTCTGATCTTCTTCTTGCCCAGGACCTTCGCCGACCACAATGATTGGCGCATCCAGGGCACCGCGGCCGAAAACGGCTTGCTTAGCGCCTTGAAATTTAAGCGGGCATCCGTCGAATTTTGCGATGGCGTCTTGCAGTTCTTCCAGACCTTGGCAGGCCTCTGCCATTTGCCGGGCTATCTCCACTTGGGCCGAGACGTCCTGGGTCTTGGTGGCTGGCAGCGCATGTATTGCAGAAGTCTGCAGGGGGGCTGGGCGGCTAATGGCGATCGCGCCTGCGGCTATGCGATCAATCGGGTCTTCCGACAGAATTGAATCAATGCCGGCCTCGGCCCAAAACGCGAGCAAGCTTTCGGCAGTGAGGTCGGCAAGTCTCATAAGCGTCTGAAAATCAATTTTGGCGGCATTGGTGCTTGACCGCCCTTGTGCAAGCTATTGATAAGTCCCTCAAGGGATCAAGACCAGCCGCTCTATGTTGCGACTGGACAGTGGAGCTTAAGACACATGAGCCAAGCCGCAGACGCCGTTGAACGCGAAGCGATGGAATATGACGTGGTCATCGTGGGAGCCGGGCCTTCAGGGCTTTCCGCCGCCATTCGATTGAAACAGCTGGCCGAGGCCGCTGGAACTGAAATTTCTGTGGCTGTGCTGGAAAAAGGCTCAGAGGTCGGTGCGCACATTTTGTCCGGCGCTGTCATCGATCCTAGTGGCATTCAAGAGTTGCTGCCGAACTGGCAGGAACTTGGCGTTCCGCTCGAGACAAAGGTCAGCCGCGACAAGTTCGTCATTCTGGGGCCTCAGGGAGCCCTGGACGTCAGCTTTTTGCCCTTTCCCAAGTGGATGTTGAACCACGGCAATTATATAGCCAGCCTTGGCAATGTCTGCCGCTGGCTGGGCACTCATGCCGAGAGCCTTGGCGTTGAAATCTATCCCGGCATGGCCGCCTCCGAAGTCGTCTATGACGAGAAGGGTGCCGTGAAGGGCGTTGTCGCTGGCGTGTTCGGGATCGGCAAGGACGGAGAGCCGGGTCCTGACTACCAGCCTGGTATCGAGTTGCATGCCAAGTATACCCTCATCGGCGAGGGTGTCCGTGGCTCTCTGTCGAAGCAACTTCAGGCCAAGTTTGGTCTGACAGACGGCCGCGATGCGCAAAAGTTCGGCATCGGTATCAAGGAGCTCTGGCAGGTGCCGGACGCGAACTTTGAATCTGGTCTGACCCAGCACACCTTCGGCTGGCCCCTAGACAATGCTACCGGTGGCGGCAGCTTCATGTACCACTTTGGGGACAATTACGTTTCCATCGGCTTTGTGGTGCACCTGAACTACAAAAATCCGTGGATCTCGCCTTTTGACGAATTCCAGCGGTTCAAGACCCACCCCTCGATCCGTAGCTATCTGGAGGGCGGCAAGCGCATCGCTTACGGTGCACGCGCCATCACTGAAGGGGGTTCGCAATCTCTGCCCCAGCTCTATTTCCCTGGCGGTGTCTTGCTGGGTTGCGCGGCCGGTATGGTCAATGTCCCCCGGATCAAGGGCAGCCATAATGCGGTCAAGAGCGGGGTTCTAGCGGCTGAAGCGGCCTTCGCGGCCATTGCCGAAGGCCGAGGTGGCGACGAATTGGTGTCTTATGAAGCGGCATACAACAAGTCCTCCATCGCCAAGGAACTCTGGTCGGTCCGGAATTTCAAACCCCTTTGGTCGAAGTTTGGCACCATTCCGGGCATTGGTCTGGGTGCACTCGACGCGATGATTGCCACCTTATTCGGAGGTTGGTCGCCTTGGGGTACGGTCAAGCACGGGAAGTCGGACGCAGAGTCGACGGGCCTAGCCAAGGACTATAAGCCGATCACCTATCCAAAACCGGACGGCGTCCTGTCCTTCGACAAGCTGTCCTCGGTCTTCCTGTCGGCTACCAACCATGACGAGAATCAACCGGCCCACCTGAAACTCAAGGATGCTTCCATCCCTATCTCGGTGAACCTGCCGAAGTATGGTGAACCTGCGCGGCTGTTCTGCCCGGCTGGGGTCTATGAAGTGCTTTATGATGCGCAGGGCGAGAACCCCAAGTTCCAGATCAACTTCCAAAACTGCGTCCACTGCAAGACCTGCGACATCAAGGATCCCTCGCAAAATATTAACTGGACCACGCCACAAGGTGGAGACGGCCCGAACTATCCCAACATGTAAGCACCCGTAAGCGTTGGCGGGTTGCAGTCAGGGCGGATTTCGTGAGACTCAGCCCCATGACTCAACTCCGCAATGCCGTCATTCTGGCCTTTCTGACCGCCCTCGCGGGGTGCGCGACACCCGTGAGTCCGCCGGTGGAACCTTACCCGTCATCGTCCTCCTATGGCCTCTATCTGGCCGGGAAGGGCGCCCTGACCGATGGCCGCAATCAAGAAGCTGCGGACTATTTCTCGCGGGCCCAGCTTGTGTCGGACGACCCGGAAGGTCTCGTCGGCGAACGGGTCTTTGCGTCCACCCTTTTGGCGGGCGATGTGACGCGGGCCGCCGCCGCCGCACCCATTGACTTAAATGGCGAGGGGCAGAAGTTCGGCCAGATTGTTCAGGGGGTCGAGGCTTTAGCGAGGGGTGATGCCAAGGTTGCGCGCCAACTCCTTGCTCCGGAGAAAACACCCTTCCCGCATAAGATATTATCAGTTCTTCTGTCGCCATGGGCTTCTGCCATGGCCGGTGACGTTCAGGGCTCGTTGGTCAGGCCACAGTCGAGTGGCGATAAGGTCGTAGACTTCTTCGGCCTCCTTGGTCAGGCCCATCTATTCGAGCGCGCCAAGCGTTATGATGAAGCCGAGACCGACTTTAAGCTTTTGGCTGGGGGCGAAACTCCCTCCTCACTTTCAGCCCTTGCCTATGGCGGGTTTTTGGAGCGGCGGGGGCGGCGGGCTGATGCTGCGACGATCTACAGCAAGGCCTTGGGCGGCCAGGCCTTTGACTCACAATTGAAGGCGGCCCTTCAGCGAGCCCAGTCGGGGCGCGGCAGACCACCAGCAGTCCCGACGCTCAAGCAAGGCGCGGCTCAAGCTGTGATGGCACCGGCCATTGTCATTTCCGGTGCTAAACAGAACCAGATGGCCCTTGCCTATCTGCGACTTGCCCTGAGGCTTGATCCTAATCTGAATAGCGCCTGGTTGATGGTCGGTGACCTTCTCCAGGAGTCCGGTGACCGTGAGGGGGCGCGGCAGGCCTATGGTATGGCCAAATCCGGCTCACCCGAATATCTGGCAGCCCAGTCTAAGCTTGCATGGTCGTATCAGGCAGCCCACGATCCGACCACCGCACTTGCTATGGCCAAGGCCCTGGCATCGAAGGGTGATCCGGACGCCAAACTGACATTTTCAGATATCCTGCGGAGCAATGGGAAATACGAAGAGTCTGCTCAGGTTTTGACCGAGGTTATGGGTCCAACTCCTGATTGGCATTTGCTTTATGCGCGAGGTGTTTCCTACGACCGCGCTGGCCGGTGGGCCGAAGGCGAGGCAGACCTGCTCAGTGCGCTCAAGCAGCAGCCAGACGATGCAGAAATTCTGAACTATCTGGGGTATTCCTGGATTGATCGAGGCCAGCATCTCGACACCGCCCTGGGCATGATCCAGAAGGCCGTCGGGCAAAGCCCCCGATCTGGGGCGATAATTGATAGCCTGGGGTGGGCTTATTTCCGCCTTGGCGACTTCAAGAAGGCCGTCGAAACCCTTGAAAACGCTATCGAGCTGGAAGCCGGTGATCCTGACATTAACAACCACCTTGGGGACGCCTATTGGCGTGTTGGACGCAAGGACGAAGCCATCTTCCAATGGCGCAGGGTGCTAACCTTAGATCCGGATCCAAAAATGAAGGCTGAAGTGGATCAGAAATTGGCCAAGGGATTACCCGATATTGTTGTTTCGCCAGTCCCTCGGGTCGGAGGCTAACCTTGCTAGAATCCCAGGTTTATCTCGCTCCGGCGAAGGTGAATCTATTTCTGCATGTGGGTGCTCCGGCCGATGATGGATTCCATCCGATCTGCAGCGGCATGGTCTTCTGCGACTATGGCGATCTTGTCGCCCTTTCCAGTAGTCCTGGCCTAAGCGTCTCTGGGCCCTTTTCAGGCCACCTTGATAGCGGGGGCGTGAATTTGGTCGACAGGGCCATGTCGGCACTCGCCGATCGCCTTCCGCCTGGTGTTGGCCTGACCTTGGAAAAGCGTCTGCCTGTCGCCGCGGGGCTGGGGGGAGGGTCGAGCGATGCCGGCGCGGCCTTACGGCTCTTGCGCGCCAACTTCGTCCCTGAGCTATCAGATGAAGAGCTTGAAGACATAGCTGCGAGCCTTGGATCAGACGGCGCTGCCTGTCTTTGGGGGCGGTCGGTCTTGGCCCAGGGGCGGGGAGAGCGTCTGTCGCCATGGCCTTCCATGTCCACGCTCTATGGCGTACTCGTCAATCCTCGGGTGGAGATTTCGACAGCCAAGGTCTATCGCCGCTTTGACGAGATGGCTGTGTTCTCAGATTGCACGCCGCCAGAGATGCCATCGGGATTTCAGGGGGCTAGTATAATCGCGGGATGGCTGCGCAACTTGCGTAATGATCTGCAAGCCCCGGCGCTGAGCCTTGCGCCGGTCATTGAAACGGTTCTGAATGCGCTTCAGTCGGCCGATGGCGTCTTGCTGGCCCGTATGTCCGGGTCTGGGGCGACCTGCTTTGCCATATGCGAGGACGAGGCCGCGTCAGATCGGTTAGCTGGAGCCATGGGCCGCGCCTATCCAGCTTGGTGGGTTCAGGCCTGCCGCCTAGCCTGACCATCATAAGAAAACGGGGGCCGCAAGGGCCCCCGCTCCCAACTCATCTTTGTGTCTAGTCTATTCGTGCAGGGCTTCGCCGTGCAGGGAGATATCTAAACCTTCGACTTCGGCTTCTTCCGACACGCGCAGGCCCGTTGTGAACTTGCAGATGAAGAGAATAACCAGGGTGGCGATAGCGGTCCAACCCATGGTGACCAGTACGCCCTTGGCCTGGATCAGCAGGCTGTGATCCTTGCCCAGTGCATTGATCGCTGGGTCGGCAAGAACGCCGGTCAACAGGGCACCTGCGATACCGCCAATGCCGTGAACACCGAAGGCATCAAGGCTGTCGTCATACTTGAAGATACGCTTCACCCAAACTGCGCCGAGGTAGCAGATGCCACCCGCCACGATGCCGATGATCAAGGCACCCTGAGGATTGACGAAGCCTGCTGCCGGGGTGATTGCCACCAAACCTGCGACCGCACCGGATGCAAGACCCAGCATGCCGGGCTTCTTGCGTTCGATCCATTCGACAAGCATCCAAGCCAAGGCCGCAGCAGCGGTCGCAACTTGGGTGTTCAGCATAGCGGCCGATGCAATGCCGTCGGCAGCCCATTCCGATCCGGCGTTGAACCCAAACCAGCCGACCCACAGGAGGCTCGCGCCGATCATGGTGTAGACGAGGTTGGAGGGGGCCATGTTTTCAGAGCCGTATCCCTTACGCTTGCCAAGAACCAAGGCGCAAACCAGACCGGCAACACCGGCATTGATGTGAACGACCGTACCGCCGGCAAAGTCGAGAACGCCCATCTTGGAGAGGAAGCCACCGCCCCAAACCCAATGGCAGATCGGTGCGTAAACAAACAAGGACCAGAGGGTCATGAAGAGCAGCATGGCTGAGAACTTCATGCGCTCAGCAAAGGCACCGCAGATCAAAGCGGGCGTGATGATGGCGAAGGTCATCTGATAGGTGATCCAGAGCATTTCTGGCAGGCCCTTGGCGGCGGCATAAGCCGTATCCACCGTCACGCCACCGAGGAAGAAGCTCTTGAAGCTACCGATATAGGGCTGAAGGCTTTCGCTATCGTTGAAGCCAAACGCCAAACTATAGGTCGCCACCATCCAGATGACGGTCACCAAGCAGGTTATCGCAAAGGACTGGGCAACAGTTGCGATGATGTTTTTACGACGGACCATGCCGCCATAAAATAGGGCCAGACCCGGAATGGTCATCATCAAGACCAGGGCGGTGGAGGTGAGGATCCAGGCCGTACCGCCGGAGTCCAGTTCGAGCTTCACCTGGTGAGGAAGCAGGGGCACAGCAGGCTCAGCGGCGGCCGGTGCAGCGACTGCAGCCTCAACAGGTGCCGCGACGGGTGCAGCTTCAGGCACGGCTGCGGGTGTTGCGGGTGCCATTGCTGCCGCCGCTGGTGCCATCGCTGTTGTTGCAGGTGCCGCCGGCGGGGCGGCGTCTTGAGCTATGGCTGAGGCCGCAAAGGGCGCTCCGGCCAGGGTGGCTACAAGAACAAGTCCTGCAAGCCTGTTCATTCCAAAGAGTTTCATATGTCTATCCCCTGGTCCTGATCTTTTAGAGGGCCGCTGCGCCGGACTCACCGGTCCGAATGCGCACGGCGTCCTCGACATTGAGGACGAAAATTTTGCCATCGCCGATCTTGCCGGTTGAGGCAGCGGCTTTAATGGCGTCAACCACCTTGGCTGAGGCGCTGTCATCGATGACAGCTTCCAGCTTCACCTTCGGTAAGAAATTCACCTGGTACTCAGCGCCCCGATAGATCTCGGTCTGACCCCTTTGGCGGCCGTAGCCCTTCACTTCAGAGACCGTGAGCCCTTCCACACCGGCTGCGACAAGTGCTTCACGCACGTCGTCCAGTTTGAAGGGTTTGACGATCGCAACGATCATTTTCATCCGTTCGCTCCCGCTCGACGCAGAGGCATGCCCTGGCCGCGCCCTAAGTGTTTCAAGCCGATCCGAAGGCGGATGGCCTAGCCACGCTATCGAGCGAAGGGGGGATTGCCGCGTGAAGGGAGTATAGGCGGCCCGAAAAGCCCTATTATGCGTGAAAAATAAGCGAAACGGATTGTAACTGATCAAAAGAAAGGCGCCCATTGCCTCGCAGCCACACTTGGTGAAGCCGAGGGGCAATTTGAAGGCGTCCGAGTTTGGCTAGAAAATGCAAGCCAGCACTCTAGACTGGTAGTCAAACCCGCTCGGCCTCGCTAAGGGCAGTTCAAACATCTTTCAGCTGGGATTTGGATTCAATGAAGCGCTTGCTGTCCGCCTTGGTCATGACCGGATTGATGACCGGTGTCGCCCTTGCCCAAACCCCCAATGCGGCCCCGGCTGTGGTCACCCCGCCAGCTGCGCCGGCCTGGGTACCTGTTGTCGCCGCTGGGGATGTTGTCGATACATTGAAGGCCTCAGGACAGTTTACGATTTTCCTGCGCTCGGCTGACGCTGTCGGTCTTACCGGCTTTCTGAAGACCCTTAAGGATGTCACGCTGCTTGCGCCAACCGACGCTGCCTTTCGCAGCATGGCACCGGCCGACATTCAGGCCCTTATGGCCTTGGCCAACCGCGCTGAATTGCAGCGGACGGTTCTCTATCACGTCATTCCAGCGCGAGTATTGACAGCCGATTTTGCCGGGGCAGCCCGCACCGCTGTGACCCTGGCCAAGCTTCCTGTCGAAATGGAAGGCGGTAACCCGCCTGGCGTCAATGGCGTGACCTTTGTTCAGTCCGATATTGTCGCGACGAATGGCGTAATACACGTGATCGGCAAGCTACTTTCGCCGAGCGCAGCGCCTGCGCCAGTTGTGGTACCGGAAACGCCTGCTCCTGCCTCTAAGCCGAACTAGAGACTTTCCGTCACGAAAGCTTGAAGCCAAGGTCGGCGGGCCCTATGGTCCGCCGACTTTTTTGCGGTTGCGAAGCCTCCTCCATGTCGAACAAAAAGCCGCTTTCCTTTCAGGGTCTTATCCTGAAGCTCCATGACTATTGGAGCGCGCAGGGGTGCGTGATTCTTCAACCCCATGATGTGGAGGTCGGGGCAGGGACCTTGCACCCTGCGACTGTGCTGCGGGCACTTGGTCCTAAGCCCTGGCGTGCGGCCTATGTGCAACCTTCGCGTCGGCCGGGGGATGGTCGCTACGGCGAAAACCCAAACCGGCTGCAGCACTATTACCAGTACCAAGTCATACTGAAACCAAACCCCGAAAACCTGCAGGATCTCTACCTGGGTAGCCTTGAAGCGATCGGGCTCGATACTCGCCAACACGATATCCGGTTTGTCGAGGATGACTGGGAAAATCCAACAGTTGGGGCCTGGGGCCTGGGTTGGGAGGTGTGGTGCGACGGCATGGAAGTGACGCAGTATACCTATTTCCAGCAGGTCGGTGGCTTGGACGTTTGGCCCGTGGCTGGAGAGCTGACCTACGGGCTCGAACGTTTGGCGATGTACATCCAAAACGTGGACCATTTTACGCAACTGGCCTTCAATGATCCCGACGGGCCAGCCCCCATGACCTATGGGGATGTATTCCTTGAGAATGAGCGGCAGCAGTCTGAGGCGAATTTCCATCTCTATGATGTGGACACGCTGAAGCGTCAGTTTGAAGATATGGAGGCCCAGGTGCCTCGGCTGCTGCAAGGCCGTGGACCGCAGGGGCAGGCGACAGTGCTGCCTGCCTATGACCACGTCTTGAAAGCTAGCCACTTGTTCAATCTGATGGACGCGCGTGGGGCTATCGCTGTGGCTGAGCGGCAGAGCTATATCGGTCGCATCCGCGACCTAACCAAGATGTGTGCGGAGGCCTGGGTTGCCAATGAAGGCGGCAATGGCTCTGCAGTGGTTGCAGAGAAGGCCTGACCCATGCCCCAACTGCTGATCGAGCTGTTTTCGGAAGAAATTCCGGCCCGGATGCAGGTCCAGGCTGCGCGCGACTTCGAACGGCTGGCCCGTGAAAAGCTAGCGGCCGAGGGTCTGCTTCCCGCAGCCTTAAAGACGTTCTCGGGCCCGCGCCGACTGACCCTCGTGGCCGAGGGGCTACCTGCGGCCCAAGGTGATCGTCACGAAGAGCGCAAAGGGCCACGGCTAGGCTCGCCCGATGCGGCCATGTCAGGGTTCCTGCGTTCGACGGGCCTGAAGATGGCCGACCTTGTGGAGCGAGACGGTGTCTGGTTCGCGCACATTCATCGCGCTGGTCGCCCGACAGCCG
>CAITHQ010000062.1 GCA_903892305.1 uncultured Alphaproteobacteria bacterium | reverse complement strand
GCGCCGGTAAGCTGCTGGACATGATGGCCGATTTCGTGGGCTATGACATAGGCCCGCGCGGCCTCGCCGCCAGCCCCGAACCGCCCCTCCAGCTCCTGCCAAAAGCTGAGGTCCAGATAAACCTTCTGATCCTGCGGGCAATAAAAGGGGCCCATGGCGCTCTGGCCACTGCCACAGGCGGTGGGGGTCGCCTGCTTGTAGATGACAATCCCGGCTGGCCGCCGATAGGTGCTGCCCGACTGCTGGAAAATCGGGGTCCAGACATCGGTGGTCGACTGTTCGATGACGTCGACGAACTGGGCGTCCCGGTCACCCGGCGTGCCCTTTGTACCCACCTGTTGTTCCTGCTGGGCTGTGGCCCCATTGATCTGATTGACGGCATTTAGGGTGTCCGACGGGCTAATGCCGAACACAAAATAGCCGATGGCGGCCAGGACAAGGCCTCCGACGCCTATGCCGCCGGCAGCTACGGGATGAAGGCCCCGCCTGTCCTCTACATTGCCCCCGCGATCACCATCCTGCCAACGCATAGGAATACCTCTTCAAGTTCACAGCAAAATGCTGCGAAACACCTCTAAGGTCTAGGGCTGTTGGGCCACGGAAAACCGCGCAAGCTCCTTCTTTGGCGGCTCCCAATCGGGGTTGATCTCAAGCGCCTTCCGATAGTCAAAATAGGCAGCTTTCAAATTATCCAGCCCCTCATAGGCCAGGGCCCGATTGTAATAAGCCTTGGCCGGCTCATCTATGCCGAGGGTGATGGCCTTATTGATGTCGACCAGGGCTTCGGCAAACTGATGACGCCCGACTAAGGCCGCGCCGCGGTTCACAAAGGCCTCGCCCATGTCGGGAGAGAGCCGCAGCGCATCGTTGAAATCCTTTGTGGCGTCATCGTACTTGGCGCGCCGAAGGCGCAGGACCCCACGATTGACGAAGGTCCCGGCACGATCTCTTGTGTCTAGGAATTCAGTCTGCAAAGACTCTGTGCAGAGCTTTTCGTACTGCGCTTCGACCTCGCCGCGAACGGCCGCCTTGGAACAAGCCTCGGCCATGCCCCCGCCAAATACCGATGAGGCCGCCAGGGCTGATTGGGGGACGAGAACCCCGAGAGCCAAGCCCGCCGCCAGGAATAATCTCGACATGACAAAATCCTCTTTGCGCATGAAACCACACCGTGCAGATCACAGGCTCACACCAAACTGAGACCCTGTCAAACTATGCGGGTGGCAGTCGGAACCGGCGGGTTTCCCGCAGGAGAATATAGACCCCACTCCCGGCCACCACCAGGGCCCCCGCCCAGGTAAAGACCTTCGGAATTTCATGCCAGATGAAGAAGCCAAACAGGGTCGCCCAAACCATTTGCGTATAGTCGAAAGGTGCCACCACGGCCACGTTCGCCCGGCGCAGGGCTTCGGTCAAAAACAGTTGGCCAACCCCGCCGAGCAATCCGCCTAAGATGAGAAAGCAAAGGATCGAGAGGTTCGGCATGACCCATCCGAAGGGCAAGCTTGCCAGCCCCAGCACTGTGCCTGCCAGGGTGAAGTAGAAGACGATGGTGGGCCCTGGTTCTGTCCGGCCGATTTCTCGAATGGCGATTTGCGCACCAGCAGCAGACACCGCCGAAATCAGCGCGAAAACGACCCCTATACCTGCAAAATGCGCAGGGTCAGGGTGGATCATGATGAGAACCCCGATGAATCCGACCGCGACGGCCGCCCACCGATGGGGGCCTACGGGCTCGCGCAGGATCCAGGCCGAAAGCGCGGTCATAAAGAGGGGGGACGAAAAGGATAGTGCCGTGGACTGGGTCAGGGGCAGCAGGCTGACCGCCGAAAACCCGAACACCATGCCCGAAAGGCCGATGGAGCTGCGGATCAAATGCCCAATCGGGCGTTTTGTCTTTAGGACCCCCAGCCCAGAGGTCCGGCTGACATAGAGGAGGACCGGAATGAAGGCGAAGGCATTACGGAAGAAGACGATCTCGAGGACGGGTACGCCGTGTCCAGAGGTCCATTTCACAATCGCCCCGAGGCCAGCCATGCAGCACATGGCCGACACGCGGAATATGATACCCAGGCCGGTATTCTGCACCTGAGCATGGGGCTGGCGAGTGGGTGATGAGGACAAGTTCGGCTCCAGACGGTGGACCGATTACGCCGCCTTTGCCCCTGGCGCCAGCCCGTCTGGGCTCAAGACTTGAGAGCGATCTCTGCGCGTCCTTCGGACTCTCCCAAAAGATCAGGCAGGCTTCGCCAGGCCAGATCTCGCCGACCATCTGACCAGGTCAGGAATTTTCTGAGAAAGGCCCAGGCGGCGGGATCATGGGCGAGATGATGGGTGAGAAGCCCAATCGGGGCATGCCAGGCGCGTGCCTTGCGACGAAGGGTCAGTAGTTTTCGAAAGTCCCGTAAGAAACGCGACTCACCGCGGAATCGTGCACCATTCTTCCACCGCATGAGGTCCAAGTGCGCATCGACCCTGAATGGAGCCGTCTGGTCCTGTAGGCCGCCCCAGGCAGACAGCCCCCGATAGGCGCAATCGTGCAGGGCGACAGGTAATTCGGGATGGATATCATTCCAGGGCGGGACGAAAATCGCCTCTGCGCCCTCGATCTGTGACAAGTTCTTCCACCCGGTGCGGATCTGAGTAGCGATCCGAATACGTCGCCATTCGTGGGGAAACTCTCCCGCCAATGGACCAGCCCGGCGATTTTGATGATCCACGCCATGTTGGACAATGCAAAGATTTGCCGATGACTTTAACCGAACCGCCAGGGGCGATAGATCGCCGACGGGAATGACTGCAAGGGTCAGCGGACGATCTTGTTGAACCTCCAGCAACTGATCCAGGGAAGAGGTCGCCTCAGAGGCGTCGTCGTCACGCCACCAGAGATTTGCGGTGTGGCCAGCCCGGCGCCACAGCTCAAGTTCAAACTCCAGCCAGGCCCAGTTCAACACGGTAAAGAGCCCCTAAGGTCGCCTGTCGCAGAAACGCCGCTTTTGCGTCGCCTAAGCGGTTAACGCCGCAGTCCAAGCCAACCCTCAGTACAAATCTTCATTCAGCTCCTCTCAGCCTTGAGCCCATGACGTTAGGGCGTTACTCAATCGAACGGGTCGCCAGACCCAAGCTGCGGATATGAACGGACGTCTCACCCCACACCCATGGTCAGCTCCCAGCCCTCTTCGACGCAGCTTATGGATGCCTATTTAGAGCGCAGACCCAATCTGGTGCGGTTCTTTGCGGCGCGACTGGGCTCGGTTGCGTCAGCAGAAGACCTTACCCAAGACCTCTATTTGAAGATCTCCGCCTACGAGCAGAGTGCAGAGGTCGATCGGCCCATGGCATTGCTCTACCGCATCGCGGCCAACCTCATGCTAGATCGGCTGCGGCATGAAAGGCGATCCATCCTTCGAGACGAAGAGTGGCACCGCATTCTCCGAACACGGCTGGGGGAAGAGGATGTGGATGAGGCTCCCGCCGCAGACGATGCCTTGGGCGCGCGGCAGAGATTGACGCAGTTAATGTGCGCACTAGAGGCCCTCCCCCCGCGCATGCGTGAGGCCTTTACCCTGCATAAGCTCGAAGGCCATAGCCATGCTGAGACGGCTAGGGCGATGAGTATCTCGATCAGCGCCGTCGAAAAGCACATCAGCGGCGCAATGCGCCATCTGCTGCATTGGGGATCATAGCGAGTTTTGGGCGCGATCGCCTGAATCGGCCTAGAAGCGTAAGAAATTAACGATTTCACCCCGGCGAAGGGGGGGAGAGCGAAATCGGCGTCGTTATTAACTTTAAGAGGTGGATTGGCTATTGGGGCTCCGTGGTTAGATGACCGATCAGACAAATGACATGACGGTCCCTGGCAGCGCGATCCAGGAGGCTGCCCTGAGCTGGGTGTTGCGGCTCAGTCGATCTACTGTGGGTGAACGCGATTGGATCGAATTCAACGCCTGGCTTGATGCGGCTGAAGCTCGTCGCCAAGCCTATGACCAAGCCATCAACCTCTGGTCAGACTATCAAGCTGTCGCCAGTGCGCCAAAGGTCTCAAGGCCAGCACGGACTTGGCGAAGGGCGCTTGGTCCTGGAATCGCTGTTGCGGCCTCTGTCTTGGTGGTGTTGGCCGCAACTGACGCCTTCGCCCCGACCCAGGTCCTCACCACACAAAAGGGCGAAACGCGAAGCTTTCGTCTGCAGGACGGCACCCGAATTGACCTGAACGCCAGCTCAAGTCTCAAGGTGAAGCTCGGATGGCGGACCCGTCAGGTTGCAATGTCAGACGCCGAAGCCGTGTTCGATGTGGCCAAAGACTCTCGCCGGCCCTTCGTGATCACGGCGGGCGACGAAAAGATCCGGGTTGTCGGAACGCGCTTCAATGTCCGGCGGCGAGATGGTGTCCAGTCGGTCACTGTTGAGCGCGGTCGGGTCGAGGTTGCGTCGGCTGATCACAAGACCAGGGTCGCCCTCATTCCGGGCCAAAGACTGGATCATCATGAGGGCATGGGCACCGCGCAGGTGCGCGCCTTTGACCCGGAGGTCGCCATGAGCTGGCGGTCGGGCCGATTGATCTATCGAAATGAGCCCCTCAGCAATGTCGCCGCAGACCTGACCCGCCTGTCGGGGCCTACGGTTCGCTTAGCTGATGCAAGGACGGGTGACCTGACCTTCTCCGGCGTGATCTCGGCAAAGGATAGCCAATCGGGGGCAAGGGTCCTGGGTCTACTGGCACCCATCACCGTTCAGGAGACCCCATCTGGTCTTCTCTTGCGGCGAAACTAGCGAAATCAGGATCGTCTTATTCAACCCAAGGCCTCACATGTTGCAGGTGCCTTAGTCCTGATCGTGACGACAGTCCTGGCCTCATCCGCCGCGACCGCGCCTATAAGGCGCAAGTTCAATGTCAGACCACAATCGGTTGCTGACGCCCTCATCGATTTTGCCGTGCAGGCGGATATCTCAATTGGTGGCGTGTCGGCGTGCAAGGGCCAATCTGGCGGGCTGCAAGGCGCCTTCACCATAGCAGACGCCGCAGCGCGACTGACCGCTGGGTCTTGCCAATTCGAGCTGATTGACGGCCGAACCCTTCGCATTCGCCCGCCCCCAAAGACCACGCAGCCCGCAGGCCCTGTCCCTGTAAACCGAGAAGCCCAGCGACCTGCGCCTGAAGAGTCCACCGCCGTAGCAGAAGTCCTGGTCACCTCCACCAAGCGCCTTGAATCTGTCCGCACCGTACCGGCCTCGATCAGCGTACTGGGCCATGATGGCCTGGACCTGGCCGGCGTCGTCGATGAGCGCAGCGCCATACGCCAGATCGCTGGGGTGACCATGACCAATCTGGGGGCGGGGCGAGACAAGATCCTGCTGCGGGGGCTGTCAGATGGTGCCTTTACCGGACGGACGCGCTCCACCGTCGGGACCTTTCTGGACAATGCCCCCATTACCTATAATGCCCCCAACCCAGACCTGAAGCTGGCGGACATCGACGCCCTGGAGGTTGTCCGGGGGCCTCAAGGGGCGCTCTATGGCTCTGGATCGCTCAGCGGTGTGTTTCGGATCGTGACCCGAAAGCCCGAGCTGGATCACAGCAGCGGCGAGCTCTCGGTGGGCTATGGCTGGACCCTGTCAGGCTCCGACAGCACAGACCTGCAGGCCATGGCCAATCTGCCGCTCGTGCAGGGAACCGCCGCCCTGCGCGGGGTTGTCTATCGCGAGGTTCGGGGCGGCTATCTCGACAACCTCGACCTGCGTCTGACCAATGTGGACAAAACCACCCGGGACGGCGGTCGCGCCGCCCTGCGGGTTGTG